>JBCCHA010000011.1:0-12488 GCA_039028995.1 Bacteroidota bacterium
GGATGGGGTGGAACATAAACGCGTAGTTGTAGCGTCATAACAAAGTATTCGCTTGAATATATACGGTATAACAACGCCAAACATCATAATACTCTTTTAACCTGGTGGCTAATAGCCAACATAAACACTTAAAAATTCATTTGGGTTATATCTAAAGTGTTTAACAGATAGCATCCTGATTTTGAATAGTCTATATGGATGGGCAAAATGGAAAAAGCAAGTCAAAAAGCCCATGCTTAAGGTGAGTAGGTTAAGTGGGTATGATTTTGTGTGCATATTCCTAAGTTCTATCCTATAGACTATTCAAAATCAGGATGCTATCTGTTAAACACTTTAGATATAGCCCTTGATGATAAAAGAGTATAAAGCTTAACCCTTTTTTAGCTATGGTTAAAGGCCAAGTTTGTATTTTTTGTCGAGATTGTAGCCACACAGCTAGAAAAGCAAGTAGGATAATAAACCTTTTTAAATATACAATGTACATATTGAGTCTTCGTAAAAAAAAGCTAAATTTATCAGGTTTTACCCATTCCCGTCATATGCAATTAAAATTTTTTACAGTATTCCTATTCAGCTTTGCACTTCTGCCTGTACATAGTGCAAAAAAAACACTAATCAATAATCAAAAAATTCACTCCTTATTCTCCGATAAGCTAGCCCCAAAAGAAATCCCCCTCTATCAAGATATATCCGTTCACTCAATCAATCAGTATTTGGTTATATTCGTTTTATTTAATCTTATTATTGGAGTCCCTTTGTATGTAATTATGGATGAAGAAATAACTCCTGAAGAACGCTTCCCCTATATGATTACTAACTGGATAATTAGCCTTGCATTAGACTTAACCCTTTATATCTTTTATATTTCAATGCCCTCTTCACTCGAATGGCTATTAGATGTACAAAGTGGGAAGTTTTTAATGACTAATAAACATATATTTTATCATGAAAATACGTCTTATAGCACAACAGAGATCAAACTCAGCATGATACAATATGCTTTGCCTTATGAAGGTGTGCTTGATCTGATTTTTGGGACTACTAGCCTTGAGTTGGTATATAAAAATGGGCTCAAAAGCTATATAAAAGGCATCAAATATGCACCACTGGCAGCTAGGATCTTGAATAAAGCTATAAAGAAAAATCAAATGGATAAAAGGTCTATAGAACACTTAGAAGCTGCTAAAAAAGCGAGTTGAAAACAGTGATCTCAAGGTCACTAAAGTTAATAAAAATCATTTTTAAGTGATTTTTGATATAAAAAAGCATAATTTTGTTTTTAAAAAAATATCCAATCGTATGCCTAATAAAAAAGAATTCGAAAACTACGCTATCAAGCACCAATATATTAAGCCTGATGAAGTAAAGGGTTATATCAATCATGCCGAAAACATGACACGTGCTGTCATAGAAGAGCGCAATCGCCCTTTTCGTGAAATAGATGTATTCTCACGACTCATCATGGATAGAATCATTTTTTTAGGCACGCAAGTCAATGAAGAAATCGCCAATATCATTACGGCCCAATTGCTTTTTTTAGAGTCAGTAGATCGCGACAAAGACATCACCCTCTATATCAATAGTCCAGGCGGGAGCATTTATGCAGGCTTAGCCATGTATGATACTATGCAATATATAAATCCCGATGTCGCTACGGTTGCTACAGGTCTTGCCGCATCTATGGGGGCAGTACTTTTAGCTGGAGGGAAAACAGGCAAACGCTCTTGCTTGCCTCACTCACGCATCATGATACACCAACCTGTAGGAGGATCTAAAGGCCAAGCAAAAGATATGGAAATCACCCTTCGGCAAGTCATTAGTCTCAAAGAAGACTTGTACAATATCTTAGCTAAACATACTGGCAAAGATTTTGCTCAGATAGAAAATGATGCAGATAGAGACTACTGGATGCGTCCTGCCGAAGCGAAGGAATATGGTATAATAGATCACGTACACTAATCAATACATCACACATTATGGAAAATATTTTTTGTGCATTTTGCAGTAGACCAGAACAAGAGGTAGATATTATGATATTTGGCAAAACTGGAAATATATGTAATAACTGTGTACAGCAAGCCGAAGAAATCATTAAAAACGACTTGGTGGCTCAAAAAGCCCAACATTCATTCTCCTATTTAGACTGGGAAAAACTAAAGCCTAAGCTCATTAAAGCACATTTAGATCAGTATGTAGTAGGCCAGTCTCATGCCAAAGAAGTACTTGCAGTAGCTGTGTATAACCACTATAAAAGACTTACTCAAAACAAGCAGCTTAAAAAAGAAAATGACGTAGTTATTGAGAAATCTAACATTCTGATGATAGGTCCTACAGGAACAGGAAAAACCTATCTAATCCGTAACTTAGCAAAAATGCTCCAAGTGCCTTTTTGCATAGTAGATGCCACCTCCATTACAGAAGCAGGTTATGTAGGAGAAGATGTAGAAAGCATGCTAGTACGCCTTTTGCAAGTAGCCAATTACGATATACAAGCTGCAGAAAAAGGCATTGTCTACATTGATGAAATTGATAAAATAGCCCGCAAATCAGACAATGCATCCATCACACGTGATGTAAGTGGCGAAGGGGTACAGCAAGCCTTACTTAAACTCATGGAAGGTGCCGTAGTCAATGTACCACCAAAAGGTGGCAGAAAGCACCCTGAGCAAAAAATGATTCCTATCAATACAGAAAACATATTATTTATTTGTGGAGGCGCATTTGACGGTATAGAAAAAACCATAGAACGTAGGTTGAAAACCAGACCCTTAGGGTTTCAATTCAGCGACTCATCAACTACCCAAACTAAAAAATCAAGCCTATTGCGTCACATTTCCGCCATAGATCTAAAATCTTATGGTTTTATTCCAGAGTTAGTAGGCAGACTCTCTGTAATCACCTCATTAGATGCACTCACTAAAGACGCACTTTACAAGATACTTACCCAGCCTAAAAATGCACTAATCAAACAGTATAAAAAACTGCTGGCTATGGAAAATATAGCACTTTCCTTTACAGAAGAAGCGCTCAACTACATCGTAGAAAAATCTTTTTCCCTCAAGCTAGGCGCACGTGGGCTACGTACCCTATGTGAAACCATTATGCATCAGGCCATGTTTGAACTACCTTCTCAGCACGAAACTAGTACCTATACTATTGATAAAGCATATGCTATAAAAAGCTTTGAACATGCTAAGCTAGACACTTTACAAGTAGCCTAAAGCTAAAAGTATATTTTTATAAATACCCTTCAGCACCTTTCAGCCCCCCCTCCTCCGTACGTAAGTAATAAAAGAATATGCATAAGCATGCCTATCATCTGCTGAATAATCTACCCGACTTACCACTTGCCAATCTGAAAGTGGTATAACTGGAAAAAAAGTATCCCCCGCTACATCAGCATGCACCTGAGTAATATACATTTCGTCTACAAAAGGCAAAGTTTGATTATAAATTTGCGCACCACCTATAATAAAAGCCCTTTTAGCCCCCTGCTTCTTAGCATATGCAAAAGCCCCCCCTACATCATGCACTACCTTACACCCAAACGGCGCCTCATAACTCTTATCCCTAGTAAGTATAATATTTGCCCTACCTGGCAAAGGGCGTCCAATACTTACAAAAGTAAGCCTGCCCATAATAATTGGATAACCATAAGTAGTTTTTTTAAAATGCACAAAGTCTGCAGGTAAATGCCAAGGTAAGTTACCTTTATAACCTATGACACGATTAGTAGACTGCGCAGCAATAATGGAAGTAATCATTCAGAAACTATTATCTCTTTAGGTGAAGACTCTTTAACATGTAAAGTACGTGTAGGAAAAGCTAGCTTAGCCCCATTTTGATCTATGATTTCCATAATTTTTAAAAAAACATCTTGCTGTACATTGCGATAAGTCTGGAAATCTCTAGTCTTAGTAAATACATACAACTCAATATTTAAAGCATATGGCGTAAACTGCGTAAAATGAGCCATACGTCTTTGATTCTCATCTATACCTGAGTGATTTTGCAACATGATACGAATATCTTGCGTGATTTTTTCCACCACCTCTCGCGAAACACGCTCTATACCAATAGTCTCCCTAATACGCCTATTAGTCATTTTACTAGCATTACACAAAGCATTAGAAATAAACAACGCATTAGGCACAATCAAAAGCCTCTTATCAAACGTACGTATACTAGTAGATCGCAAATCTATTGACTCTATCTCACCCTCTATCTTCTTATCAACCGAATACACCCAATCACCCAACTTGAACCTATCTTCCATATAAATAATAAACCCACTGAAATAGTTAAGAAAAACATCTCTTCCCATCAGACCTATAATCGCTAAAACCACAGCAGAACTACCAAAAACTGTAAACAATGAAGTTTTGTTAAACCTGACAAAAATGATAATCCCCCCCACAATCAAAATAAGTACCCTACTAAACTTACTAGAAGTATGAACCATACTTTTGTCCGGATACCTCTCTGTCAAATGCCCCAACAACAAATGCTCCTCTATCAATCCAGTAAACTTGTAAAGCATCCAAAAAAAAGCTGTCAAAATAACACCCCCAGAACTTACCAGCTCGAAAAAAGGCCTCATAGCCGAAATATAACCTATCGATAGCCAAGTTTCTATAATAAAATTAAATCCAATGCCAACAATAAGTAACTTAATAGGATCTCGCAGCGTTTGAACCACTACCTGCTTAAGAAAAAAACCTTTTGCCCCAAAAATTTTAGCAGACTCCATACATACTATATGGCTGAAGTAAAGAAGTACAACTACAAAATTGATAGTAATAAAAGAATAACCTATTGCAGTAAGCCTTTCTGAAAGTGTAATGCCTAATAAATTTAAAGCCCCTACAATAGATAGCAGCAAGAGCATGTAATAAAAAAGACGAATCAAAAAATTAATCATCTTCTCATTTTTTAAATAATCAGAAGAAAAAGAGCGTTGCATACTAATTATAAATCGCATCATAAACCAATTAGCAAGCATCAACCCAGTCGTCTTTTGCAAAGCCATCAGCACATTGTCATTTAATGACACAAAACTTAATACACTATCTATATGGTATAGCGTCCTTACTGCACTTATCCAAGTAAATAGTAAAAAAGGAAGATAAATAGCTTCTATAAAAGCATTAAGAATATATCTTTCAGTTTTATACAGCCAAATTTTTAGATTGTTGTATATTTTATAAGTGACTAAATTCAGCCCAAGTGTACTTATACCTATCAACAAAGGATAATTCCACCCCTCTGTGAGGTTAAGTAATGTATTGAAAAATTCCCACATAAACTCCTTTATATATTGTTGCCCAACAAAAGTACTATAATCCCCATATAAAGTCGTCTAGAAATTAAAAAAAACACAAAGAGCTATAAAAAACTCATAAATGCCTCATTAACCCCCAAGCAATTACAAACTATTTGTTAAACCCAAATACTTTAACTTAAAAAACCAAAAAAGATAAACTAGGTAGTTATTAGCAAAATAAATATATTTGTCCACTTTTATAGCTTAATGCTAAGCAAGTATACCTTTTAAAAATGCCCTTATTATCATACTTTTAATCTTTAACCCCTATGAGTGCTATTGTAAATATTGCTGGAAAGCAAATAAATGTAAAAATTTCAGACACTGTTTGTGTGCCCAAGCTTCATGAAAAAGTAGGTGGCCTAGTCAGCTTTAACCAAGTTCTATTACTCAAAGCTGATGAAAAATGTTTGGTAGGCACCCCATTTGTAACAGGTGCACAAGTACTAGGTAAAGTATTAGCACATGGCAAAGAAGATAAAATAATCGTCTATAAAAAGAAACGCAGAAAAGGCTACGAGAAAAAAAATGGACACAGGCAACAGTATACCAAAATAGCTATAGAAAAAATCATAAACAATTCATCAAATGGCTCATAAGAAAAGTACAGGTAGTATTAATAATGGTAGAGACTCAGCAAGTAAAAGGCTAGGAGTCAAAAAATATGGAGGACAACACGTAATCCCTGGCAATATCATAATTCGCCAAAGAGGCACCAAATTCTACCCAGGCAACAATGTAGGCATAGGCAAAGACCATACACTATTTGCACTCGGAGAAGGCAAAGTACTATTTCAGAAAAAAGCCAAAAACCGAATGTATGTATCCGTTGCAAACTCCTAATACCTATTAAATATACAAGTGTATAAAAAACGTTTTTTATGTGCAACATCCGGACCCTTACCTTTTTTATTTTTATATACACACCCCAAATAGCCTTAACAAAGCCACCCAAAACCCACAATTTTTCTCAAAAACAAATAGCACATATCTCATACATCATCAAAGAAGATCGTATTGTTGACAAAGGCCTAGAAAAAGTATTACAAAATATCATAACAAACCAACCTATACCCAAACTAAGCAAAAAACTAGCTGAACACATCCTATCAGCCGCTATAGAAGAACAAAATACCTACATACTCAAAATAGTAGACTTTTTGCTAACCTACTTCCAAAGCAAAAACATTCCATTTAGTAAACACTTGCTAATGCAGAAAGCATTAAAAAAAGCATCTACTACTACACTCATATCAGCAACAAAACCCAATCAGCCAATTTTAGCACAATATCAAAAAGAAGAAACATTTAAACTAGTTAACTACCTTCTCAAAAATAAAATTTATAAACAAAACCAACTACTTGCTCAAGCCTATAAAATTCCTTCACGTAAGCTAGACTGGCTACATATAGTCTACATACTTTTTTCAGAAATCAACAACGTCCGCTTTTTGCCCTCTTTCATTGTAAAAACCTGGGGAACCTTGTCTACACTCATCAATGGATTTATGTTAGTAGCATGGCTACTAACCATACCTTTTTCCATCACAAACTTCTTATTTGGACTTGGAAGCTCAGTAGTCTCTTTTCTGCTTACCCCCAATAAAGCCATCTCTTACTACATGGACAAATACCTCTTTTTCTTAAGATGGTACTGGATTGCCACCTTCTATCTACTGCGTGTAGTTATAGTATTGTACAGAGCAAGAGCAGTAAGTTACAAGCCTGGATATCTTTTCCATTTATTTAAAAATATTGAAAATAAAAACAAAAATGCAGTAGAAGCCCTTGCTCTTCTACTGCTTGAAAATGGAGCTAAGCCAAATGCCAAAGCACTTTTTATTACAAAAAAAAGCATGCCAGAAATACCAATAACCAGTCAATATCACTATACTACACTTTCTATACTTCATCAAGCCACCAAACATGACATGCAGCACTTGACTAAAGCACTTGTCAAGCTTGGAGCCAATGTCAACACCATTGGAAATATTGGAGTAAATGATCAAATTAACTTCCCACTATTTATACAAATCGCTAAAACCTCACAAGACCCAAAAATTAGTATATGGGAAAAAATCAATATGATTTTTAAAATCTTCAAAGTATTTAAACTCATCACTATCAAGCACTTAAAAAAGCAAAATAAAGGACAAAAAGTTACCCCACTAGACCTAGCACCAATCAATAGTACCACCGCACACTATCTTACCTCACAATCAGCTAAGCCCTATCGTAAAATTCAGCCTAAGAAAAACACCAAGTCAAAAACGTAGCGCATACCTAATACTACCCAAAGCCACTTTAAAACCACACAATTGCTCCATTCTTACACTAGTTGTAAACAAACCCCTACCCACAAGGCCAATATATACTATTTTTGCCCACTACACCCCATCATACCCTTATCATGAAAACCACCTTTAAGCTACTACACCTCCTAAGCTACCTCCTATTATGCACCCCTAATACCCCCTTTGCCTCAACCCCAAACCCAAGACGCAACTTAAAAAATGGAAGTAACTTCTGCTATGCCACCTCTGCGCTACAAGCCTATGCAGATTACCTAGATTACATCTTCTCCTCAAATCAATATCCTTATCAAGCACCGATAAACGAAAACGACCCCCCAAAGTTGAAAGATCAAAAAAAAGCCTACCAAGAAGTATGTAAAGCCCTCGACTATATCAACAAAAAATCTGATATACACCCTAACCTACATACGCTTTTGACCTTGATCAACAAATATATACCTGATTTAAACTACCAAAAAGGTAGGTATAATAACTCATGGTATTTTATTACATTTTTGTGTTATTTTTTTGACATAACCGAAGATCTTAATACCTGTTTTCGAAAAGTGATTACCCCTCTTCCACCATGCATAAAACCTCCTCTAAAAGTGAATACAAACTTTGATGCATGTGAAAATATAATTCTTAATCATTATATTACAGATCCGCAAGAAGGTCATATTACTAGCAGTCATTTAACCTTCTTGTTAACTTACCTATATGCAGAGGCACTACAAAGTGCCTATCCAAATAACCTTGCTATACCTTTAGTACCTGAATCTTGTATCACATCTTTATACGAAAGCATTGTCACCTACCTATTAGATAATGAGCTAAAAAGTGGAGCTGGGCAAAGTGAAAAGATTGTAGCGAATTTAGCTATATATAAAGCCTTAGATGAGTTCATAGCTGCTAATCTAACGATATCTATAACGGCAAGCATGAAGACCCAAATGCACGAAAAGATGATAAAAGAGCTAAAAAAATATATAGAAAAAGTTGATATACATGCAGAGTTATACACTGAGTATACAAAATTCTTAAAAGCATTACGTAAAAGAAATATGATAACCGATAATGTTAATAAGGCAATTAAAGTGTTTTTGAAATTTTACAAACATAAAGAGATACTACAGGTAAAACATCTAAAACTTAATATAAAAGAGGTAAGTTATAGTGAGAATGAATTAAATGAGTATTTTAAAATTTGTCGATCATATCCAACCAATCATGGCGCCAAAATCGAAGACACTATAGCTGTAGAAGATATGCAAGGCAGGATTTTTCGCTATGCATTAGACTCTGGCTTATTTTCAATCCCCAAGTATAGTGGGCATTATATAGCTTTTGTAAAGCATCCCAATGGCTATCGCATTTATGACAGCTTAAATTATGATAAAACTGCAGATCTACATGACTTCGGCAGCTTGACTCAATTCATTGTCCAAGAAGTCTATGCCAATCCAGCTATAAGAAGGTACAGGGAAAGGCTGCATTTAGTATATAAAAAAGCAAAACAAAGTAAACAAGTTCAGGCCAATGCTGAACAAACCCCCACGCCTAAGCAGAATGAGCAAGCAACCAATAGCCCTCCCAAATCTGAAACTCGATCTTCTGATAAAACAGCAAAAGACAACCAGATTCAGCACAATGCACATACTGGCCAAGTCACCACGCCTAAGCAGAATGAGCAAGCAACCAATAGCCCCCCAAATACGCAAAGTAAATTTTTGCCTCAAGCAAGCCCCATTCTTTTCGGAGCAGGAGCGATTGGACTAGCTAGCTTCGCTGTGCTTGCAAGCAAAAAATACAGCAAACCCCAAAAAATGCAAGCTTCGAAAAACAAAAAATCACCTCACTCCACAAAATATTAACCCCACAATCAACCACAAGCTGTACACAAACCCATCTACCCACAAGCCCAAAAAGCCCAATATATACTATTTTTGACTCACTCCCCCCCCTTCATACCCTTATCATGAAAACCAATTTTAAGCTACTACACCTCCTAAGCCACCTCCTATTATGGACCCCTAATACCCCCTTTGCCTCAAACCCAAACCCAAGACGCAACTTAAATAATGCAGGTAACTTCTGTTATGCGACTTCTGTATTACAAGCCTATGCAGACTACTTAGAAGAGTGGTTTAAGTCAAATGGCCATCTGTATCAACAACCTATACATCAAAAAGATAGCAAACTATTGAAAAATCAGAAAGCAGCCTATCAAGAAATACGTAAAGCACTAGACTATATCAAAAAAAAAACCAATACAAAACACCCTGACCTACATACGCTTTTGACCTTGCTCAATAGATATAACCCCGAATTAGAGTGCAAAAAATATAGTTATAATAACCCTACAGATTTTTTATTCGCTTTATGTTCACTGTTTGAAATAAAAGAATACATGAATTTTTTTACGCGACAAGCTATCACCCCTCCTCAAGCGTGGAAAAAATCTACTTTAAAAGTGAATACAGATCTGCTTAGGCACGAAAGCAATATTCTCAATATGTCCCCTTATCAAGCATCCCGAGAAGTTGTTAGTACTAAAGATTTAGCCTGCCTTTTAACTTACCTATGGGCAGATGCATTACAAAGTGCCTATCCGAATAAACCAGCTAGCAGCCCACCTATACCTTTAGTAACTGAGTCTTGTATAGCGCCTTTGTACAAAGGCATTGCCACCTATCTATTGCAGCATGAGCTAACCAATGCGTTTGGATTGGGTGAAAAGATTGTAGAGCATCTAGCCCTAGATATAGATAAGGCCTTAGATGAATTTATAGCAGCCAATGAAAGAATACCTATAGAAGAAAGCATGAAAAACCACATACGAGAGAAGATGAAAGAAGGTTTAAAAGCTTGTATGAAGAATGTTCATATAGAAGAAGATTTATACAAAATCTATAAACACTTAAAATCTTTATGTGAAAAGAATGGCGTCACTGACCAAACTGAAGTGATTGAAGATTTTTTTGACTTATTAAACCAAGGGGACCTAGTAGATAGAAGAACACACTATAATGTACTCGAAGTAAAAGACATCAATTTTGATATAGAGAAAACAGACTATGAGCAGAATGAATTAAATAAATATTGTAAACTATTGGCAGAGTACGAAACCAATAATAAACCAACCTCATCACTCAAGCTTATCAAGCAAGAAAACATCAAGCGTACTGTAGATGTAGAAGATATGCATGGCAGGAGTTTTACTTATGAGCTAACCTCTGGCTTATTTTCAACGCCTAACTATGGCAGCCATTATATAGCTTTTGTTAAACATAGTGAAGGCTATCGCATTTATGATAGTTTACATCATAACAGAACTAACCAACTACATAATGTAACAAGCTTGACTAACCTGATTGTAAAAGAAATGAATGCGGAACATAGCTATGAAAGATATACAGAAAAACTATCTTTAGTGTATGAGAAAGTAGAAAAAGGTAGTCAAGTTGGTGACACTACCTATTTTGACCAAATAAAAACTAACGAGGCTTATCAAGAAACCACTAGTCTCTCAGAATCTCAAAGTCGCTCTTTTGATAGCTTAGCGCCTTATTTTTTCGCATTAGCCGTGATGGGCCTAGCTGGTTTTGCAAGCAAAAAATATAGCAAGCCCAAAAAAACGCAAGCTTTGAAAAACAAAAAATCACCTCACCCCACAAAATATTAAACCCCAAAATCAACTACTAGTTGTACACAAACCCATCTACCCACAAGCCCAAAAGACCAATATATACTATTTTTGTCTGACTACCCCCCCCTTCATACCCTTATCATGAAAACCACTTTTAAGCTACTACACCTCCTAAGCTACCTCCTATTATGCACCCCTAATACCCCCTTTGCCTCGACCCCCAACCCAAGACGCAACTTAAATAATACAGGTAACTTCTGTTATGCCACCTCTGGGATACAAGCTGCTAAAAATGACTTAGAATCCCACTTTGCCTCAGAAGACTATCCTTATCAAGCAGATATAACCGAAACCCACCCCCCAGAGTTGAAAGATCAAAAAATAGCCTACCAAATAATACGTAAAGCAATCGACTATATCAACAACAAACCCAATACACAACACCCCGACCTACATAAGCTTTTGACCTTGCTCAATAAATATTACCCTGATGCATTAGAGTACCAAAAAGGTTCACATGGTGATATAGAACGGTTTTTATCAAGTTTATATAGCTTTCTTAATATAAAAGAACATGTGAATATCTATGAAGACATTACTATTACACCTCCTCAAGCCTCAGGAAAACCTAGTTTAGAAGTTGAGACATATTTTACCGGGTACCAAGACGGTATTTCCATTGTTACGAACCAAAAAATAAACAAAAATAAAACTACTAATGATTTGACATATCTTTTAACTTACCTATGGACAGACGCATTAAAAAGTGCCTCGCTGAGTAAAACAACTCAAAAAACCCCTATGCCTTTAGTAACAGATCCTTCTATAGTGCCTTTGTACAAACACATTGCCACCTATCTATTAGAAAACGATCTAAAAAAAGCCTCTGGAAGAAGCAAAGAAATCGTATCCCACCTAGATATAGATACTCCCCTAAATGCATTCATAGCTACTAATCAAGAAGTAATAGCTATAAATTCAAGCATGAAAACCCACATGCTCAAAAAGATAAAAAAAGACCTAACCAACTATATAGAATCCGTTTACATAGATCCAAAGCTATACAATGTGTATACAAGTATTTTCAAAGATCTAGTTAATCAAGATTTAAAAACCCAAAAAAAGCAATGTATTGAAAAATTTTTAAATCATTGTAAAAAACAAGAAGAAAGTCTATTAAAAGTAAAAGAGCTAAATTTTCATGTAAAAGGATATTCTGAAA
>JBCCHA010000012.1:0-12170 GCA_039028995.1 Bacteroidota bacterium
AGTGAGGTTATTTACCAGATTTTTGTACTTTGCGTATATAGACTTCTTTAGGAAAAAGTTGTTTTTTTGTACATGGGCGGAATAAAAGTCCATATTTATTTGTATTACACTGTTTTCATGACATATGCTACAACTATGTGGACGAGAGGCAGGAAAGTCAAGAAAAATGCGATTGCCGTTATTGTTTAGGCAATTATTTACACAACAGAAAAGAACTTTTTCTGGCTTATTATTTTTTTTACTTACCGATTGATTTTGTCCAGTAGTTAAATTTTGTAGTGATGGAGCAGTTTGGACAGTAGATGGTGCGTTATAATTATGGGTAGATTGTTGATGAGCAAAGGTAGATGGAGATGATGTTAAGCCAGCGATACTATGAGCTTTTGCGGATTTTTTTTCTTTTTTCTTTTTCCCCTTTTTCTTTGTTTTCTTTTTCGAGCCTGAGCTTTTTACTGATGGGATCTCTACTAGAGAAAGTTTAGGGATTGATGAAGTAGCTTGGGGAGGAGTAGCTATAAACCCTGCAGGGGCGCCATGCTTGGATTGATGGGATTGAGGTAGATTTTGGGTGAAATTTTTTTTCAGATGTATATTAATGTGGTACAACGAATCTCCGAGTGGGTATTTCTTCATTTTCAAATGGTTCCTATTGCGTTCAAATACAATGGATACACATGAAGAGTATTGTGATTCTAAATAATTTTTGCACATGTTTTCTATATCAGCAATACAGGTCAAGCTATTATTGCTAGGTACTTTTACTATAGTTGGCTTGTTGCAAGATGCACATATAGAGGAACTATGATTGCTAAGTGATTGATACTTATGTGGGCAAGATGGATTTATACAAGTAGTCATCATTTGACCAGAGGGGGCTTTATGTGAAGATGGTGAAGGGTTTGGTCCAGTAGGTAAGTTTTGTAGTTTTTGTAAAATAGTAGATTCATCAGCAGGCTTAACCCATTTTGATTTATCATATGCAATTCCTGGTTGTTTACATGTGCTACAAATTTTACTTTCCGTTCCATCCCATACATGGCCTAAAGGATTGCCCTTATTATTTGAAGAGTTCACACAGGAGTTATTATCACACTGCATCAAATTCGGCTTATTTTGTTGTTGGGTTAGATTTTGAAAGAGTGAAGTATGACCTGATGTATGATGATGTACAGGCATACTATTTTTATGGGTCATAAGGCTTTGAATGCCTAGAAAGTTGTTTGTTGGGTGCAAGTGAGAAGGACTTGTAGTAGGTTGTGCAACATGACCTGTATGGCTTTGAGTAGCTACAGGGCTAGCTGAATAGGTAGCATGGGGTACTTGCATTTGATTTTGTTGATGCATTGACTGCCTTTGCTTTGCTTCGGACATGTCTTTCTTTGTACAATACTGATAATTTCTTGTTATAAACACATTGCCTAGCTGCAAAATGTCCTTTTTAGAGTTATTCTTTTTGTACATATTTTCAATCATATTATGATTGCGTTGGTTATGCGAACTTATAGCTTGTCTAATAACGCTAACACTAGGTCCATTTAGAGATGGGATTTTTGTAGTAAAACTTGAATATATATTATGTAATTCTTGTGAGTTTTCCTCAACACTGCTTTTATCTACAGAGTTAGAGAATCCTATTATACTTGGTTTTTGACAAAATCCACAAGTATAGGGAATACGGTCTATATCGTTTACAGAAGTAAAGTTGAATGATTTTTTTGCATGTGAACACGCTATACAAAAATGATAGCATGATGTTTTTTCTTGTTGTACATCATTATTTTCGATGGTTTTTTTTAGGCTATGCCCAGCGTGTAAATTTTGTAGTGATGGAGCAGTTTGGGCAGTAGATAGTGCGTTATAATTATGGGTAGATTGTTGATGAGCAAAGGTAGATGGGTGGTAAGGTGATGTTAAGCCAGAGCTACTAGCACCTTTTGCAGACTTTTTGTCCTTTTTCTTTTTTTCCTTTTTCTTTTTCTTTTTCGAGTCTGAGCTCTTGACTGATTGGGTCTCTGATGGACGAAAATCAGACGCGTTGCTTACAGTATCATACTGAGGTAATATAGAATTTTGATTTGACCTATAACTTAAAGTGCTCATACTTTTTGTTGCTTGTGAGTGATAGCCCATGTTGGTTTGTGGTGTACTGTTATAATTTGTTGCAGCGGATGGATTATATCCTTGTAACACATTTGGGTTATTAGGTATGGGAACCATTATGTAGCCTTGTTGAGGATAAAAGAAGGTAGGGAGATTGCGCATACTCCAATTATTATTTATATTATAGTTTTGTCCTAAACCATGATTTTGGGCAGGGTTTGCGTGATAGTTTATGTTTTGTCGAGGCTGTTGTAAGCTGCGATTTTGTTGAAGCTGCTGGTTAGGTGTATTTGCATATACTATGTTTTGAATTGGAGGCTGGCTGCTGTAGTTTGCAGCAGCATTTTTATTTGGGTTATATACCTGGCCTAGGCCAGACGAGTTATTCATAAGGCTTTGCATAGGCGTCTGGCTAGCATGTTGTGCGGGGTTGGTAGGATGATCATTATCTGCTTGATCTTGTTCTGAATTATCGAGGTTACTATTATCATAGAAATCATTACTTAGTCCTGCTTGATATCGATTTGCTTGGTTTGCCTGGCTTTTTTCAAATTCCACTTCATCAACTTGGGTCGAATTGTCAGTCAAGAACTTATTTCGTAGTTCTTGCGAATGTTGCCAAGCAGGTTTATCTTTATCTGTTGCTATGAGTTGATGCATGCTTAATAGGGCTATCATTAAAATGTGTAGATGTTTTTTCATATTCATATAGTTTTTGGGCAGCAAATCTAA
Source organism: Bacteroidota bacterium (assembly GCA_039028995.1). Taxonomy (GTDB): domain Bacteria; phylum Bacteroidota; class Bacteroidia; order Cytophagales; family Amoebophilaceae; genus JBCCHA01. The sequence goes on from JBCCHA010000012.1 coordinate 2,833, forward strand.
AAAGATATAAGTAAAATGCTAAATTTTTTTAGCTATGTGAGAAAATTTTTTCTTCAATGGCGCGTGTATACAAAAGCTTATGGGTGTCATTGGCCCATTGGCGTTGCATGCTAGGGCTATATTTTTTACTTAGATGGCTAGACTCAGCTTGTTTTAACCTATCCCAAAACTTATTAGATAGCATGTTGAGCTTTTCGATAGCTATTTTAATAGAGCTACTGTATGCATGACTAGCGTTTATAGGCGATGTTGGGCGAACAATTATTGTATCGTGTAGGCAAGCAATATACATTTTTTTAGTAGGTAATAGTTTTGGGACCAACCCCAAAGCTTTTTAGGATAGGAGCTATAAAAACTAGTAAGTGAGTATATGCGGTTTAATGGTTCATCCGTACGTACTTTAAAAAGTGTTAGAAGTATGAGTTTGTGCAAAAAACTCAACTTATCATAGTGAATGGGTTTGATATGATTAAGGGAGTGTTTTTGCTTAATTAAAGCTTTTTTGTTGTTTTCTCTAGTATCGATACATTGGATGCAAGAACATAATCCGGATGCAAAAATGGTTTTGTATCTATTATTTGTTTTGAAGGTTTTACTCTGTTTTGTATCTAAAAAAATAGTATGATCACATTGGTAGCACTCAATAGGATTTTCAATTTTTGCATGTCTACGCCTTCTCTTTTGATACATAGGTACATTACAAAAAATGCATAACTGATGTTCGATCTTGTAGGCAGGGAAAATTCTAAAGAGTTGATTATTCCTTATATTGAGTGCATAGACTTTGATTAAATCTGCTACTTTTTCATTGGGGCCTAAACACTTTTCATAGAGCTTTTCAAGCTCATCTGTACTAAGGTGCTTAATGGCAAGATGTGGTGTCTGTTTTTCTAGCATATTTGATTTTTACTATTCATGCTGGAATCAATAGCTGATTTGCCTATTAGCCCAAATACCAAGAAAAATCTTTTCATAGTAATGTGCTTAAACTTTTTATTCTTTCTGCAATAAGGTAGCGGAACTTACTTATTACTTACCTTATTGCAATATAAGAAATTTAAGTAACAGGGAATATTATTTTAATTAAGCATCAATAATCACTATGACCTATCCTGATTGGGTTTTAAAACATAAACAAAAAGGGACTGAAATACGATGTATATCTGGTGGATATTACCTTTATAAAATTACTTCTAAATGGAATCCCGAAAAGAAAAGAGCTCAATGCTGAAAATGCTGTTGTTGTCGCAGAAAAAAGATTCATCTCTAAAAAAATATAGAATGCGTGGTCAAGGAAGGTCTGAAATATGTCCTACCTTTGCGAAGAAACGATGCAAAGATTGACTATCAAGCCTTTAAAACGTTTGACTATAATGCTTTTGATGGCTTTTTTATCTTTAAAAGGCGCTGTATATGGTATAAAACGTACACTTCATTAGTTTATCGACGTCTCGCATGCTTTTATGATGGTAAACTAGCAGAAGAAGAACGCCAAGATTATATGGCACGCGTGAATCGAGAAGCAGAAGGATACAGTATAGAAGGGTTTCATGCAAAACAACACCACTTTGGGACCATTACCTTAGCCACTAATTTGCCTGTCAATGTGAATGCCAATAGTGTCTACTTATACTTTAAAAGCAGCATAGAAGTTGAACAGTTGTTTGACACCTTTAAAAATACACTAGAGGGAGATAAAACCTATATGCGAGGATCTAAAGAGATGGAAACATGGTTATTGATCAACCCTATTAGTTGAATGCTCTACTACAATCTGTATAAAAGAATTCAACAAGCAGAGTTACTTAAAACTTATTCCCCAATAGATATACTCCGTTATACTAGACAGATCAGAAAAGTCAGGTTGAATAACAAGTGGTATACCACAGAGATACCAAGTAAGATGAAGATTAGCTTGGAAAAAATAGAAGTAGCTATTCCCTAAAATTGGGAAGTTACAGATTAATATTTTGCCTTCTTTTATTTATCCTACATATTTCAGCTAGTAGAGTTTGTTTTGCTAGTTCTTCTTCTGAGTTACCTACGTTAGCAGCACTAAGCACGGTTTGGGATTTTTGATCTCTTAAATCTATATTATCAGTATTTTGAATGCTTTCGAATACAAATTCTTGGAAAGCTGATTCGGCTTCGACAACTCCTAGGGTATCGCTATAAGGCGTCTGATGAAATTGCTCAGTAGTATAATCTTGTTGAGAGATTTTATGAGTTCCTTACCAAAAGGCATCATAAAAAAAGGAACCACACCATAATGCCTATACATCAAACCAGCCATATCACACCTCCTCTCATCCTCAATCAGCAAAGGCACTATACCCATACCAAATAGTAAATAAAGCACAACACCTAACCCAGAGTATCCACGCCCCATTGAGCAGAAGCAACTAAAACACCTATAAAAATCCGGGTAACCCCTTATAGTAACTAGCTTAAGTTTTACTCACCCGATAAGTATAATTTACACTTAAAGCTATCAGATTCATCTCCTTTATTAAAAAAATGTAAAAATTTACTCATAGCAGTACTAATCACTAATCCCACATAACTAAAGCAATAGTGCTACCAATTGACCTCAAGTAAAATTTTTATGAGCCCATACACCCTTTTTATGAACATTACACCATTTAAACTAAAGCAATTCCTTTTTACAAAAACGCGTAATAAGTATAGGCAAAGGAATGTCATACACATTGGCATAACCCACTAAACCCGCACTTTTCAAAAGCAAATCAGCCTCATCTATAAATCCACTATTCGCATACACATGAAAAAAGCACGCATGTATACGCTGATGGGTAAGTTGGTGAACAGGCATATACCTACTCTGCCTCACCCCCAACCCATATCGCTTTATCAAGCTAGTAAGTGGCGTAAAAAGTCTTTCAAAACCAACCAACTTATCTTTACCCTCAATCACATAAAAATCATAAAGCCCATGCCAAATATCCTTCTCCACCCGCTTTTTAAAATAAATATCATCGTTAAAATGTATAACCACATAATGAAAATATCGATTTTTTACCTTCACTTTTCTTGTTTTTACAGGGAGTAAAAGCTGAGTAGATGTAGCATAAGCATAGCAATATTTCTGAAACGGACAATACACACAAGCAGGTTTTTTAGGCGTACAATGCAAAGCCCCAAACTCCATCAAAGCCTGATTATAACTATCTGGCCAGTCAGCTGGCATCAATTGCCTAGCAAGCTCATCAAACTTTTTCTTGCCCTGAGAAGAGCTAATATCAGCTTTCAATCCAAAAATACGTGATAAAACCCTATACACATTACCATCTAAAACAGGCACAGCCTCTTTAAAAGCAATAGAAGCCACAGCCGCAGCCGTATAAGGCCCTATGCCCGGAAGCTTAATCAACTCAACATAACTACTCGGAAAAACCCCATTTAATTTAAAAGCAATATACTTAGCACAAGCATGTAAATTCCTAGCCCTACTATAATAACCCAATCCTTGCCACAAATGTAACACCTCTCCCTCCGACGCATTAGCTAAATCCTCTACAGTAGGAAAATGAACTATAAACTTCTCATAATACGGAAGTGCCTGTACTACCCTAGTTTGCTGTAAAAGAATTTCTGAAAGCCATATCCTATACGGAACTTTTGTACTACGCCACGGTAAGTCCCTCTTATGATTTTCATACCAATGGAGCAGTTTATCTACAAAAAAAGAAACGCTGAAATTTTTTAATTTCAATTTTAAACTAATTAAGCATACAAGTACATCTACTAGAGATACCTTGACAAATATACAGGAAAAAATTACAGTGTATACTTAGCCTATTCCCCGCCCATGATCTAGACCCAGATGATAGTAGGAGAATATTTATAGTTCATATGTATTATCTATAGAGCTTTTACTCCCCCTTTCATACACGTTTTTTGAGGAACTTAGGATAAATAAGACAAGTAGACATATAGTGTATAGACGCATAGGCAAGTCATACAACATCCTAAATAAAACACTTCTGCCCACATCTTAAGATGGTATTGTAACGAAAGATAACTTGGATTAAAGGTCAAATTTTTTGACCCATTTTTTTAAAATTTTTAGTCTTAACTTGGGCCAGGAATTATTAAATCTCCACTCACATTCTCATAAATATAAGTGAAAATTTTTTCTTGGAATACCATTGAATTTTCCAAGGTATCTTTTGGCCTGACTCAGAAGTTTTCGATGCTGTTGATTTGGTTATTTTTAATAGCAAAATCCTTGCTATGATCAATTCTAAAATGCTTAAAACCTGCTGCATCTAAAGATTGATAAGATCCATAATTACCTGTATATACAATGTTCTGAAGGCATATTTTCTCTTTTATGATAGGCATTAAAGTATCTTTTTGGTGCCTGAGATCATCTCTGCATAGACTTTTTCACCACGCTTTAAAATACCAAAAACAGGCATTTTTCTTGCTGCTCCTCTACCTCTTTTATCTTTTCTTAGGCCACCAAAATAGCTCTCATCTAACTCGAATTTTCCTTTGAAAATTTCATCTCTTTTTAGGGTTGTTTTTCAAAAATTAATTTTGGTAAACGATAAAAATAGTGCATAGAGGATTTGCGATTTATATGTGTAATTTTAGCTGCAATTTCTGCTGTGGTTTTTGCAACAAGTAATTCTATTAATTTTCTTTGTTTAAAGATACTAAGGCGTGATTTTTTCATAAAATATAGATAACTATTAATTAGTTATCTGGGCTAGCCACAAAATTTATTTACATAAAATATTGGATAGAAGCTAAAGCAAGCTGTTTTTCCCACTGCTCATATGTAGTTACAGGTAAATCACCAAAACTAAAAGCTTTCAGTCGATTAGTAAGGCTAGGTAGCTGTATGCTTGTAATAAGTTTAATAGCCTCTGATACCATGCAGCCTGCCACTACAGCAACCGAAGCCTACCATAGCTGGGGAAGGCGTAGAAGTACTATGGTTTACATCAAGTTCCTTGTTCTTGTCAATAATCATAGTAGTCAGCTGGCTAAATTGCTGTTTTATACTTTCTTTCCAACAATGCACACACTCACTTTTACCAGATAATACAGTATAAAAACTACCTATTCGAATATCTAAACAATCATTGATAAAAGGTACCTTTTGAGTAGAATCAAAGCTTGGCTCAATAGCATGTACCCTTGCCCTAGGTACAAATTCTAAGATACGCTTTTTAGCTTGATGTACTTTTACCTTACCAATATCTGATTCATGGTAAAGCACTTGTCGGTTAAGATTAGAAAGCTCAATTGTATCAAAAACTACAATCGTGATATATTGAAAACTTGTAGCAGCCAAGTCAAACAAAAGATGTGTACCTAAACCACCACAATCCAATAAAAAAAGCTTAGCTTCTTGTATTTTTTTGATAAGCAAACTTATTAAGCCATATCACAAAAAAAACTCCATGTTTTTACTCCAAAGTTCAGCTGTATACCCATCAAGCAAATCCTCTACCTTATACGAATTATCTTCTAGGAAATGATGGTCTTGTAGCTCTTTAATATGCCCCTTTGTCTCTGTATGAGATACACTATACTCATGCAATAGTTTGTCTATAATTTCTTGATAAGCATACTTACTATCTAGCCTATGTACAAGTGCCCACACATTTAGGATCATCTATTTCTCCAAGTTTTCCATTAAACCTCAATACCAACTTACCCGGTAGCTGATATTTTAAAATCCTTTTTTAAGACTTGGTTTTCCTTTCGTTATAATTAATTTTTGATTTACAATTTAAAAATAATCAATATAGCCATAAAACTTTCATAAAAATGAAAAATAGTTTATGTACACCGCATAGCTACCCTAAGCAGATGACTACATCACACTGCCTTTTCTATCTTGATGATAACCTTACTAAAAACCTAATAAACAATTTTGTTTTAAGTTTATCACCCTAACTGCCTACAAAAAATTCTCTTCTTGTACCTGGCATCCCCTTAGCAACCTACTCCTTCGCTATAACCTGTACACTCGCCTATTTGCTAAAAATTGAACAGACAATACTAACTACTCTTTTTAACCCAATCTGTAGCCCTATTTAACAATTTTGCCTCCTCAAGACAATTCCACATACGAGTTTGTAATTTTTATTTCATATTTCATATTAAAATACACCATAAAATCCATATGATAAAAGAAGACCTACTACAATACATCTGGCAGTTTCAGCAGTTTAGCAAAAGAAAAATAATGACCACACAAGGCCATGAATTAAAAGTAATTAAACCAGGCCAACCAAATAAAAACTCAGGGCCTGACTTTTCAGACGCACACATATTGATCAATGGCAAATCATTTTATGGCCAAATAGAAGTACATGTAGACTCCTCAAGCTGGTACACACATCACCATCACCAAAATAAAGCATATGACCATGTTGTATTGCATGTAGTATGGAATGATGACAAACCCGTAATACATACTGACGGCACCACACTGCCCACCCTCCTCATTAAAAACTACATCAACCTAAAGCTTCTAGCACGCTATACACTATTGAGCCAATCTTCATCCCCCATTCCTTGTGCTAACCACCTACAGAAAACAACTAAAAAAACATGGCGCACCATGCTAGAAAAAGCACTTCTTCAAAGACTTAGCGATAAATGCAGACTAGTACATCAACTCTGGGAAGCTAACAAAAATGACGCTGAAGCCACCGCTTATCAGCTACTAGCTAATAACTTCGGTTTTAAAATCAACAGCCAAGTATTTTTGCACTTAAGCAAATGCATACCCTTAAAGCTTGTACAAAAAAATGCCAAAAGCCTACTCCACCTAGAAGCCCTTTTCCTTGGGCAAGCAGGCCTATTGCCTACCAATAGCATGACAGCAAAAATAAACCAATCCACAAACCCCTATCTACATACACTTATTCAAACACATCACTACCTAACACATAAGTACAAACTCGCAACCTCAATTGACAAATCACAATGGAAATTTTCCAGACTAAGACTAGCCAACTCACCTTTCATACGCATCACCCAATTTGCCAGCCTACTACATCAACACCACTCACTCTTTTACCTACTTATCAACACCCCCACTCAACAGCTACATCAAGCACTTGCCATCAAGCAGTCCCACTACTGGCAAACCCATTATCAACTAGACAAAAAAAGCAAAAAACCCATTAGCCGATTAGGCCAGAGAAGCATTGATAATATTATAATCAACACAGTAGTCCCTATCCTAGCAACTTATGGCAAGCTACATCATAACGAATATTACATCAATCGTGCTTTAGATATATTAGTTGCTCTACCAGCAGAGCAAAACTCAATTACCAAAAAATGGCAAAAACTAAATATACCTATCCCCAATGCCTTAGCCTCACAAGGTAGCCTAGAGCTTTTCAACCATTTTTGTAGCCTTAGAAAATGCCTATCTTGCGACATAGGCAAGTTAATTATGCGAAAAAACAATACCGATTAAAGCTTTGTAACATTTAAAAAGCTTATTCAAGGGAAATGGTTACAAGTAAGCGTACACTTTAGCTTAAATATAAACTAAGCAAACAAGAAATTTTTATTAAATTATGCGAAGCTTAACCCATTGTATTATGAAAAAACAAATTACATTATTTTTAATTCTTTTGGTAATAACTACCCCAACTATTTATACAGCTACACTAGATCGCACTAAGCATACCTTTATTAAAGAAATTGAGCTCAATACACAGGATTTAGAGGAACCTTATGAAAAAGATGAAAATTCATTTTTTAAATATATTTTTTTTGACAAATACTTTGAAGATTATGATCGTGAAGAACAAAATGTACACTCTTTTGATGAGTTTTATAGCAAAAAAACGCACACGGAAGATTTTGTATTAATGGCAAGAAGGATGCAGATACTTCACGCTAGAAATAATTGTAAAATAGCTATTGTTGAACATCACTTAATTAAAAAGCACTTCTTTGAGAATCAAAATCTAAGTAAAAAAAAAGACTATTTTAAAAAATTTACATATGAGATTTTCAAAGTTGCTTTCTCAGAAAAAGAAGATACCTATGTAAATGATCTAACCACTGAAGTAACCAATCTTAGTTTGCATCATAAAAAAAAGCTTTTAAGATATGTTGAAAAAAATGATCTTTCAAAAAAAAAGTTTTCTTTATTAAGAAACATGTGTGAAGATGATAAAGATCTAGGATTTAAATATATCATTAAACTTTACTTAGATCACTTAGACGAATCTAATGTAGAAAGTTGTATTTCAGCACTCAAAAATTCAAATATTGAGTTAGATTTTATTAATCCAAAACTTAATGAACATACTATGTTGATGTATGTTGTCAAAAAACTATTACCTAGCCCTGTGTATCGTTATTTCGACTTTCGCCAAGGGAAAAAATATATCGAACTAGATTCTAACTACATGAAAATCTTTGACTACCTAATACACTTAAAAATTGATGTAAATATTAAGTACGAAGCTAAAAATAAACTCTATGAAAAAGATAGCACAGCTTTGTCAATGGCCTATCGTAGATTTTTGGAAGAGGTGGAATCAATTACGACTACTTGTTGTTATAATGGTTACCAGTTAAAAGAAAGTAAGATTGTACAAAATATAATTAGGCCGCTACTAGCTAAAGGGGCCTGCATATTTGATGCAAAAAACTTACTATCGAATATGAATTTTCACAATTTTGCATACTCCCCATGCAGGAACCCCCACTGTAACCGGAGAGAAAATCTTGACTCTCCAGAAGATCGTATTATGGAATACATTACTGTAGGTGTATACCATAATTGGGCTAAATCAAGTATTGCTAGTTGTGATCAGGAGCAAGAAGTATCAGAAAATGAACTAAAAAAGGCTGCAAGAGATAGGGCAGAAAAACTACTAAATGAATGTGTATGTATTAATACATACAATGTGCCTCCAGAAATTACTTGTATTATAGTTACTTATTTTTTACATAAATGTCAATTTTGTTTTCATCAACAAGCTTAATTTATACACATTCTAAAATTTACAATTTTATCACAAAGCAAAATTATGCAGACTAAAACAGCTCTATATATCACTTTGTATTAATAGGGAGTTTTATCTTTTTTTGATGCTGGCTAGATCATTTGAAGTTATCACAAAGCAAGAGGCTGGCAATCCTGAAAATAGCTAATGGCACTTATCTATTCACTACATTCAGTTTTTTTAGAAAAAAATTTATCCGATGATGTTAAAAGGTACTTCAAAACTTCCCCATTCTACCATATGAAAATCTTTACGATTAAAATATGGAGGTACAATAGGTTGTGAAACGCGTAAATTACTTTCTTTCTTACTTAC
>JBCCHA010000013.1:0-11854 GCA_039028995.1 Bacteroidota bacterium
ATTGGTTACACTTGTATTAGGGCTTTGGGCAGGCAAAGATGTAAAAACCATGAAAGATTATGTGCTGGCTAATAGAGAGCTTAGTACAGCTGTCGTGACGATGAGTTTAGTGGCTACTTTTATTGGTGCAGGAAATCTTAGAGCCCCTAATCACATATTTCATTTTGGCATTATAAGTATGATAGTGCCAGCTTTTTATACTATAGTATTTTTTATGGTAGGCATCTTTGTTGCTCCCAACTTGATCTATTTTCAAGATTGTCTGACTACAGGCGATTTAATGAAAAGGTTTTACGGAGAAAAAGTAAGGGTTTTGACAGGTATAATAAGTTTTGCTTTTTCTGTCTTGATTATCAGCTCACAAATACGGGCTCTAGTACATATTAACAAACATTTACTAAAACTGCCTTCAGAAGTTATTATAGGAATAACTGTATTGATAGTATTGTACACTTCTCTAAGTGGGATGAGAGGAATAGCTTATACTGATGTGATACAATTTTTCTGTATGCTAGCTGTGTTTATTTTATTTGCCTGGTTACTAATTTATAAAATAGGTGGATTACAAGTTTTATTACAACAACTTCCTCCTGAAAAATTGGCTATATCGAACCATCCAACGTTTAGACGAAGAATAGGTGAGGGAATTGCGTACGGCATATTTGCTGTCTACCTATTTTCTCCAGCTCTTGTACATCGCATGTTGATGCAACAAGACAAGAGAAGAGTAAAAAATATGTTTTTAGCAAGTGGATTTATATTTGCTACATTGCGAGTTATATTGATGTTATTAGGCTTTGCAGCAGTTGTTTACTTTAATAATATAGCCTCCGCAGAGCTAAAACTAGGAGCAGTACAATCAAAGAATATGTTTGCTTACTTAGGTAGTACCCTTTTTGCTGATAATGAGCTCATACAGGTACTTGTTTTTGCGGCACTACTTTTTGTTTTAGCATCTACCATAGATTCCTATTTACATGCGGCAGGAATTGCTCTAGTGCATGATATTTTTAAGCCTTTTTTCGATAGGAAAAAGAGTGTGATGAATGAGGTTAAATGGGCTAGATGGGTTACTTTTTTAATAGGTGTTATATCTATTTTAGTTGGTTTTGCAGCTAAAGATTTACTAACAACTATACTTGGCTACTATCATGCTATGCTTCTTCTGAGTGCAATTGTTATCCCTTTAGTCATAGGTATTTTGGGAATTAAAACGGATACAATTTCCTTTTTAGTATTTTGTATACTTTTTGGTTTGATGTGGTTTACACTTACTTATTTCACTACTTTGGATAGATATGTAGTATATTCTATAAGTATCAGTACGGCCACGCTTGCATTTTTCATCTCTCACTATATGCAAAATCAAGGCTTTGTTACTGTAAATCGTGCAAGACGTACTACAGGTTATAGTTTACTTAAGCCTAGTTGGCGAGGTTTGGTTAGTCACCTAGCTTCTTGGGTAGCTACGCCTGCTGAACTGGCTAAATTTGCAAAGAGGAAAGTATATAGCTATGGTAGCGAGCCGTTTCTTTTTAGTATTTTCTTTGTTGGCATTCCGCCTTTTATATTATTCAGTATAGTACAATCTCTTAGTGCGCTGTATGTTGGTATAGTAGCCTACAGTATAGGTATTACCTTAGTGATCGGTTTGATGCTTGAGGTAAAGTGGTTTACCTGGTTAAGGTCGTATTTTGATTTGTATTGGTTTGTGACGCTAGGATATTGTTTACCTTTTTTCTGGACATTAATATTTTTAATAAATCCACAAAGTACAGAGGCTATGGTAGGGTTTTGTCTTTCTTTATTGGTGCTTATGATATGTGTGGATTGGCAAACTTTTCTTGTGCTCTCAAGTTTGGGGGTGCCAAGTGCTTTAATAACGTATCGTGTACTTAGTGGGCATTTTTGGCCTTTTATGAATTTTAGTATGGTTTATAGTCTACTCACTACACTAAGCGCAGTGCTTATTACAGGTTTCTTTTTTTCTCGCAAAAAAGAGTTATACAACTTGAGTCAAGTCAAAAAAGCCAAACTTTATGCAGGGAGTATAGCTCATGAAACTAACAACTATCTCAATGTAAGTATGTTTGCGGGAGATATGATCAAGCGGGCTATTTCTACCCAGAAGATCGAACCTTTAGCAGAGAGGCAAAATACATATACCATCCCTAAAGAGCTAGCTGAGATCCTTATAAATATAGGCCCTCAGCTCTCAGATGGGGCTAGGCAAAGTACGGCTAAGATTGAGATGTTTATGAGTGCATTAAAAGAAAATATTTTAAGTGTCAAGCAGGAGGTTACTTCTGTCAAAGCTTGCATTGAAGAGGCATTGCAAGATATTTACTTTCAAGATGTAGAGGTGAAAAAGGGCATTTTGCTTGAGATTGATGATGATTTTAAGGCCAAATTGGCCAAGCTTTACTTTAAGCATATTGTCTATAATTTAGTCAAGAATGCCTACCACCACGGGGGGGCTAGCGAGATTAAGATTATGTTGGACAAGCCTGGCCGTAAGCTTATAGTGCGTGACAATGGGCAGGGCATAAGTAGCGAAAAGCTCCCGTATATCTTTGACTTGTTTTATAGTGGCGGGGTTAGTAGTGGTATTGGGCTGGCTTTGGTGAAGCTTATTGTAGAGTCTTTTGGTGCGACATTGCATATGAGCTCTCAGCAGGGGGAGGCTGCTTTTACAGAGGTAAGTATTGTTTTTCCTGAAAAATAAATAATTTCTCAGAGGCTATAATGCATCCATGAGCCATTGAGGCCATTTTTTTGTGCATGTCTAAAAGCTACTTTGCTTCAGTATACAGGTAGGCTGTGTGTACTTTGCTGGAAAAGTTTTAGCAATAATGGGTGATGAAATGAACATTAATGAAAAGGTGTATGTGGCTATTTTAGCTATTTTTTAAACTCCTTAAGCACTTCATCCGCTTGATTTTGACTAATCCACCCCTTTTGTACAAGCTTTAGAAAAGCATTTTGCTCTCCTAGCTGGAAGTTTTCTTGTCTACCCAACTTCATAACCTCTTGGGTGTACTTTGGCCCTGTACTGCTCCTCGTACTTTTATTCTAATACACCTATAATACTTTTCATAATCTGTTTTTGCTTTTTTAAGTTATCTAAGATCAAATTTATAAAACTTTGCAATTGATGCTTAGTAGTATCTATAAAATTGCTATGATACACTACAGAGTTGGTAAAAAGCAGATGCTCTCATTCTTTTGCTTAAGATGGCTCCGAATTAGCCTTGTGTTATACTTATACTTCAGTATGCGTCAAGGCATGTGTTTTTCAGTGGTAAATAGCCAATAGCATATCAGCTTAAGCCTTTTTAAGAACTTCCTTTAAGAATACGCCTGTAGGGCTTTCTGATTGAGCGACTTTTTCTGGTGTACCTTGCGCCATGATATAGCCTCCTTCTTGCCCACTCTCAGGGCCTAAATCTATGACATGATCTGCCACTTTGACCACGTCTAAGTTATGTTCAATCACCAGTACAGTATTGCCTTTATCTACGAGCTCTTGAAGTACATTTAAAAGTTGCTGAATGTCTTGAAAGTGAAGCCCTGTAGTAGGTTCATCAAGTAAGTATAAAGTTTTTCCCGTAGCTTTTTTAGAGAGCTCAGTAGCCAGTTTAATACGTTGTCCCTCGCCTCCAGAAAAAGTAGTGGCATGTTGACCTAGCGTAATATATCCCAGACCTACTTGGGCTATAGATTTTAGCTTATGAGAGATACTGGGATGTTTTTCAAAAAAAGTTAAAGCTTCTTCTACAGTCATATCCAGCACATCCGCTATAGACTTACCTTTATAACGCACCTCTAAAGTTTCCCTATTATAGCGGAAGCCTTTGCAGATTTCGCACATTACACGGACACTAGGCAGAAAATCCATAGAGATCAGCTTGATACCAGCCCCTTCGCAATTTTCACAACGTCCACCTTTTACATTAAAAGAAAATCTACCAGGCTTATAGCCACGTATTTTAGCCTCTGGCAGATTCGCAAAAAGGGCCCGAATCAGGCTAAACAATCCTGTGTAGGTAGCTGGATTCGATCTTGGGGTACGTCCTATAGGAGACTGATTGATCACGATAAGCTTATCAAGATGCGCTAGGCCCTGGATTTCTTTATAAGGAAGAGGCTTGTGGGTGAGTAAGCCAAAGTGTTCATTAAGTGCAGGGAGCAAGGTGTGTTGGATGAGTGTTGATTTGCCACTACCACTTGGGCCTGTAATGCATATGAATTGATTAAGAGGGAGCTTGAGGTCTACATCTCTGAGATTATGACCTGTGCACCCTTTGAGTAAGAGGGCATGATTAGTACCTTTTCTTCTTTTTGAGGGAATAGGAATCGTTTTTTTCCCTTTGAGAAAATCTGCAGTAGCACTTTGTTGTTGCAAAAACTCCTCAGGAGTACCAGCTGCTACGAGTTTTCCCCCATGCTTACCAGCTTGAGGACCTATATCTAAGAGATAATCTGCACTAAGCATGGTTTCTTCATCATGCTCTATCACCAAAATAGTATTGCCCATATCACGCAAAGCTTGAAGGGCCCGAATCAGCTTTTGATTATCACGTTGGTGAAGGCCTATGCTAGGTTCATCTAAAATGTAAAGTACCCCTACCAGTTGCGTGCCTAGTTGGGTAGCTAAACGTATGCGTTGACTTTCCCCCCCAGAAAGCGTTTGAAGTGGCCTGTGTAAATGCAGATAGTGTAAGCCTATATCTATGAGCAGGTCTAGCCTTTTACGAATTTCTTTTAATACATCTTGGGCAATTTGATTTTGCTTTTTATCAAGCCTATCTTCTATGCCTTCAAACCAGCTATAGAGCGATTTTAGGTTCATTAATGAAAGCTCTGCAATATTTTTTCCATCTATGATATAGCTAAGCGCTTCTTTTTTAAGACGTGCACCTTGACAAGAAGGGCAGATTTTAGTGTCGCTATAGTCTTCTATCAAAGATTTTTTCCGCTGATTAGTCTGCATCAGCATGCCCAATAAACCCTTGGCCTCTTCCGCTATATATTCCACACTCAAGTTTTTATCCTTATTGCCATACAATATTTTATTTAGCAAATCTTTAGGCAGGGCTTGAATAGGTGTAGTCAGGCTGTAGTTATATTTTTTCAAGAGCATAGCAATTTCTTTAAGGTATTTAAAATCCCCACTATAGCCTGCTATAGGTGCAATGCCACCTTTTTTAATACTTAATTTGGCGTCTGGGACAACCTTTTTTTCATTGATATACGCTACTTCTCCAAAGCCTTTACAAGTGATACACGCACCATATCTGGAGTTGAATGAAAAAGAATTAGGACTAGGCTCATCATAAGCAAGGCCTGTGACAGGATCCATGAAAAACTTAGAGTAGTACTCAGGCTTTGCATCTTTTTCTCCCTGGACCATAATCGTGCCTTTACCATAATGCATAGCCAATTTTAATTGCTCTCTAAGTAGCATGCTATTGTCTTTATTGACAACTACCTGACCTGCCACCAACTCGATATCATGATTTTTATATCGGTCTAGTTTCATGCTAGGCGATATATTCCTTACTCGGCCATTGACTCTAACCTTTTGGAAATCCTTTTCATAAAGCTGGGCAAATAAAGATTGATAGTGCCCTTTTCTGCCCCTTATCAATGGGGAGAAAAAAGTGATTTTTTGGTCTTGATAAGTTTTGACAAGCAGGGCCTCAATCTGATCATCAGACTGCTTGAGCATTTTTTGGCCAGTTAAATAAGAATAAGCTGTGGCTGCACGGGCAAAAAGCAAACGTAAAAAAGCATATATCTCTGTGGTAGTGCCCACAGTAGCACGCAGGGTACGTTGGCTACTTACCTCTTGTTTAATGCCTATCACAGAAGGCAATCCCTCAATCTTATCTACATCTGGCCGTTCTAGACTATCAATAAAATTACTTACATAAGAAGTCTCTAATGTTTCCATATGCCTGCGATGCCCTTCAGCATAAATCGTATCAAAAGCTAGGGAGGATTTTCCACTTCCACTTACGCCAGTGAGTACGATAAGCTGTTTATGGGGAAGGCGTACATCTATGTTTTTTAAATAATGTGCCCTGGCCCCTATTACTTCTAAACAATGTTTTGTATGCGGGGGTACAGGAGTGGTAAGGTTGTGTAAGGTTTTTTTTTCTGACATAATTGTAAGCAATGGATCAGTTTACAAATATAGTAAAGTGGGAATAGAAAATGTTATTTTCATTATCTTACCCAAATAATTTAATTTAGCAGCTCATTAACTTTATCTTTGGTTATGAAAGCTTCATCTCTCAAAACTTTAATTAAATCTATTTTTGTGCTAATTATAGCTTTATCTTCTTGTAAAGCTCAAGAAAAATACAAAGAGGATATGCCTTATGCTAGTGCAAATGCTGAGCTTGATCGCCCCAAAAAATCTCATACTAAAAGAAAGCTAATCTTTGGTATAGGAGTTTGTAGTGTTTTGGTTGTGGGGGTTGGTGGAATTGCTAACCACAAGAAAATTTATAGTCTTTTTCAGTCTGACACTGAACCTAATAGCCCTATTAATCCTAAAATATTAGCATTCATTAAAGATCATGCAAAGGAAAATAAAGCGAAAGACAGAAAGTTCGAGTTCCCTACAAGCGAGTATCTTGACATCACACCAGAAGACCAAGCACTAGGGTTGAGAAGCCTTGAAGCCAACGGAGTCACATATAAGCGACCTGGTACCTCTGTGAGTGCTAATCCAGGGTATTATAAACCAGTTGGTAAAATGGGACTGTATTATCTGAATGCTACTGACGAAGAAAAAATTAATATTCAAGAGACCCTCAAAGAGGCAGCAGATACTAAAGCTACAACCTGTATGGCAGGTGCTATCATTACGGTGATAAGACTTTTAGGAAAATACAATATGACTAGCGAAAAAAATGTAGGTGTGCTAGTTAGCCATCATATGATTAACTGGAATGCTGATGTGATAAGCGAGGAGACCATGAGTTTGGTATATAATAAAGATAAGCAATTACCTTTCATTAATTATGATTATCTCCAAAAAGAATTCAGGCATGTGCCCTCATCTGTATATAAAAATATTGGTCATAAACTTGGTTTAGATAAGGCAAGAATTAACACACTATCAACTAAAGATCGATATAATGACCTAGCAGACCATCACATTTACAAGCTTTATCCAGCCATCATAAGCAAAGTAAACAAAAGGTTTCAACAAGAAAGCCCAAAGCAACTAGCCATTATGCTAAATAAAGATCATCAAAATAAAAATCATTGGTTTAATATAGAAAAAGATGGCTCAAAGTTTTTATTCAACATTTTAAATGGGGAGCAAGATCTAATCAATCTTTGCTTCACTGATGATACTTACTCAGCAATCAATGAAAATGGAACTATGTTGATTTTAAATTATATGGGATGGTTGAACGCAGATGGCACTGCTAACCTAGAAGATGAAAAACAGAAAATTGTACTATAAAATCATATACTGGCATAGTCTTAGCTGCGGCACATAGGGTACGTTGGCTACTTATCTATAAAGTCTCTGATTTTTCCATATGGCCTGCTATGCCTTTCGGCATACATCTATTAGAAGCTAGTGAAGGTCTTCCACTCATGCCAGCTAGGAAATGTTATTTTGATTATCTTACTAAAATAACTTAACTTTGCATACTAATTATGTATCTTCTTCTATGAAAATTTCATCTCTCAAACCTTTAATTAAGTCTATTTTTGTGCTAATCATAACAGTGTCTTCTTGTAAAGCACAAGAAAAATACAAGGATAAGATGCCTCATGCTGCTTCAAATGCTGAGCTTGATCACCCCAAAAAACCTAATACAAAAATAAAGCTACTCTTTTTTACAGGAATAGCTTGCTGCTTTTGTGCTGCAGCTATTGGCATGTATAGTTTGGCTCAGCCTGATCATACTGATTCTTCAAATACTGGTAACTCCCTAGATCTCAATAAGCCCAATAATACGTCAGCTAATGACAGCCCCTCAAGCCCTAATAGCCCTGATACTCCTCCTATTACCCCACCTATTACTAGCCCCACAAACCTAAATACCTCTGATCTTGATCTCAGTAGCCCATTTAATGAGAGCTCCCTAGAGCCAAATAAGCCCAATAATACGTCAGCTAATGGCAGCCCCTCAAGCCCTAATAGCCCTGATACTCCTCCTATTACCCCACCTATTACTAGCCCCACAGACCTAAATAACTCTAATCCTGAAGTATTACCATTGAATCAAGATCATGAAGAAGAAAATACAAAGCCAAATGAAAAGTCAGCATTTGCCAAAGACGCAGAGCTTCAAGCCCTACAGTCGGCAAACCTCCCCGCAGGAGAGGCGATTATAAACAGCATTGTCATTGATGGTGAAAAACTTGATTATAAAAGACCAGATAAGAGCGATGAAGAAAGTTACGGTAAAGCCCTGCTGGATACCTATTATGAAATCATTAATAAAATAGGTCTAATTTACCTAAGTTGTAGCAATCGAGAACAAGCGATCATTAGAACAAAAATATACGAAGCAGCAAACGAGACAGGTTGTTTGCCAGGTGCTGTTAATACTTTACAAAGACTTTTGGTAATTTACCAACCTACCGGTGACAACAATGCTTTTCAGTTGGTGAATGATTATATAGCCAAATTCAATATTCAAGCTATAGAAGGTATTATAATGCCACTTATCTATGCAGGAGAATCATATTCTGAATATGAAGAAATAGATGGAGTTAATTATATTTATCTTCGAAAACAAAGCAAGCATATTCCTTCATGTGTATTTAAAGACATTGGATACAAATTTGGCATACCTCAAAAAATAATTAATGTGTTAGCAGACGATCAATATAGTGATTTAGCTAAACAAGCTGGCATTGAAAAGCTTTATGAAGTAATTGAAAAAAAGGTAAAGGAAGCATTTCAACAAGGAATTGTAAGCTTTTTGACCACTGAGCTAAATGATAATATTAAAAGCCAAAACCATTGGCTTGATACAGATTTGATGTTAGCGATTATACTAGAAGCGCTAGGCGATGACACCACATTACTCAATTCTTGCTTCAATGAAGATCAAAGCCAAATCACTGAAGAGGCTAGTAAATTGATTTTAAAACACATGAATTGGCTTAATAAAGATGGCACTGCTAACTTACAAGATAAAAAACAGAAATTTCACCAGACAGATTTTAGTAAGGGTAACCAAGAAAATATACCCATAGGCCAAATAGAAGAAGAAGCATTGAGGGGGATGGTCAACCAGGTGTATAATTTGCCTACTCTAAGAAATATCCCCAGGAGCCAGAGAGAACGAGAATTACAGGCATTGAATGGATTGGTGAGATTAGTAAACCTAAACCGATTAAGGCAAACGAGATATTAAAAAATAATGGGAGTTGATTTTTTGATATTTGAATAAGTACGCAATACTTTATTGATACTTGTTCATTAAGCTAGATATTTGCATGATTGATGTACATTTTTACCACGCTATGATTAGGCATACAAAAACCAAGTCAAGGCAAAATATGTATTCAATAGGAAAAGACGCCTTTTAAACCCACCTATTTATCTTATGCATTATAAAAAAATCTTACTTAAACTAAGCGGTGAAGTGCTAGCAGATCAACCCCAATCCTCTATCTCTAAAGCTCAACTCCAACACTATACACAAGAAATCACTAAAGTAAAAAATACAGGCATCAATATGGCTATAGTATTAGGTGGGGGCAATATATACAGGGGTGCACGCACAGATGAAAAAGTGGTAGCACGTATACCTGGTGATTATATGGGCATGCTGGCTACGATGATAAATAGTATTGCGCTGTATGATATGCTGGTGCAAAAAAACATACCTGCTCGACTGATGACACAAATAGGCATGCCAAACATATATGAGCCCTATAGCAGGTCTAAGGCTTTAAGCTATTTAAAAAAAGGATATGTCGTCATCATCGGAGGCGGGTTAGGCAAACCATGCTTTACTACAGACTCTGCAGCAAGCTTGTGTGCCATAGAGCTCGGGGTAGACGTCATGTTAAAAGGCACTAATGTAGACGGCATTTATACTTCAGACCCTAAAAAAGATAAAGGGGCTAAGCTATATAGTGCCTTGACTATAGACCAGGCGCTGAAGGAAAAACTACATGTGATGGATTTTACTGCACTCACTTTATGCCAAGAATCTAATATGCCTATTATTGTCTATAACTCTACTAAAGTAGACAGGTTGTTAGGCGTACTTCAAAATCCTAAGCTAGGCACTTTGATATCTCCTTAATTATTTTCAGTTTACCATACTTTCAACTATTTTTGTAGCCTCAGGGCTCTTAGCTCAGCTGGTCAGAGCATCTGCCTTACAAGCAGAGGGTCGTAAGTTCGAATCTTACAGAGCCCACATTATTTATTTTCTTACTAATCATTGATAGATAAGTTGTGTAGTTGGATTTTCTATTCCAGATTACCATTTCTGTAAGCAATGCGTAGTTTAGCACTCCTACTCCTATTGTTGCGCAGTATCTCTTCTTGACTAGGCTTCAAGGGTTTGCTATGTAAGGGATGAAAAGGCCTGATAAGGTTTCCATATATATCCTGCACGATTTCCCCTTCAAAATTACCCGTTTTCATAAAGTTTTTTACCAATCTGTCTTCTAATGAATGATAGCTTAGCACTACCAGTCTGCCTTGGGGGTGAAGGGCTTCTACGGTTTGCATAAGTACTTCTTTTAACGCACCGAGCTCATCATTTACCTCTATGCGTAAGGCTTGAAAAAGTTTCGCATAGTATTTGTATGCTTGTTTTTTAGGCAGACACTTTTGAATGGCTTCTTTAAGTAGGCTTGTGGTAGTAATGGATTTTTGTTGACGTGCTAGGACAATGGTTTTGGCAAGTGGGTAGGCATTGGTGATTTCGCCATATTGCTTAAAGCACATAGCGAGTTTTTGGGCTGAATAGCCATTGATGATTTTTAGGGCATTGAATGTGCTTTCCTGATTCATACGCATGTCCAAAGGCCCATCTAAGCGTGCTGCAAAACCACGTGAAGCTACATTAAGTTGATGAGAAGAGATGCCTAAGTCAGCTACAATGCCATCTACTTTTTGTAGGTGATGGCTTGTCAAAAATTCCTTTAAAAAACGAAAATTACCCAGCATGAAGGCAAAACGTTTGTCTGCTATAGTTTGGGCTTGTACCAAGGCATCTTGATCTTGATCAAACGCTACCATGCGACCTGTATCATCAAGTCTTTCTAAAATGGCTTTTGTATAACTCCCCCCGCCAAAGGTAAGATCTATATATACGCCCTTTGGGTTAATGCGTAATCCCTCTATAGCTTCTTGCAGCATCACGGGTTGATGATAGGTATGGGAAGGGGTTGTAGGCATATTTTTTAGGGTAAGTGATCGCAAAAAAGGTTAATTAGGCTTTTTTATGACGGGTTATTTTGATAGTTGGCACTTAGTCATGATGACCTGCATTGTGTAGCAAAGTTACGTGGTTAGGTTTTTACTTAAAAACTTAGGCGGCAAGATTGTTTGATTAGGCGGGCTGATGCTTAATTGTATAGCTATGGGCTTGGGGGATAAAATACTTTTTTGGTGCTATAGATAGATAGTTTATTTTTCAGGGAATATGTTTTTTTTGACTAATTGCAAAGGTTGCTTAGGGAGTATATCACATCAGAAAAAGTGCGTGTAGATTTGCATAAAAGATATACACGACCACATTATAACCATTATGGTAACATAAGGGATATATGAATAAAACAAAAGCAAAACAGTAATAAAATTTATATACAAAAATTAGATTTTTTTATTTTAGTTTTTGTATAC
>JBCCHA010000014.1:0-11587 GCA_039028995.1 Bacteroidota bacterium
ACCTGGTTTCCCATCTGCTCGACCTGTCAGTCTCGCAGTCAAGCTCCC
Source organism: Bacteroidota bacterium (assembly GCA_039028995.1). Lineage (GTDB taxonomy): Bacteria > Bacteroidota > Bacteroidia > Cytophagales > Amoebophilaceae > JBCCHA01. The sequence goes on from JBCCHA010000014.1 coordinate 49, forward strand.
TTTTGCCTTTACACTCTTCGCGTGATTGCCGACCACGCTGAGGGAACCTTTGTGCGCCTCCGTTACTCTTTAGGAGGCGACCGCCCCAGTCAAACTACCTACCACGCACTGTTTTGCTTATTCAAGCAGTTAGATATTCAATAGATAAAGGGTGGTATTTCAAGGCTGACTCCATCGTGCCTAGCGACACGACTTCAAAGTCTCCCACCTATCCTACACATTATTTACTAAATACCAATGCGAAGCTATAGTAAAGGTGCACGGGGTCTTTTCGTCCCGTTGTGGGTAAGCGGCATCTTCACCGCTACTACAATTTCACCGAGCATGTGGCTGAGACAGTGTCCAGATCGTTACATCATTTGTGCAGGTCGGAACTTACCCGACAAGGAATTTCGCTACCTTAGGACCGTTATAGTTACGGCCGCCGTTTACCAGGGCTTCAATTCAAAGCTTTGTCTTACGACTAACTTCTCCTTTTAACCTTCTGACACTGGGCAGATGTCAGGCCTTATACTTTATCTTTCGATTTTGCAAAGCCATGTGTTTTTGTTAAACAGTCGCCTGGACCATTTCACTGCGACCTTCTTAATTTTTCCGAAGAAAAACTAAGGGAGGCACCCTTTATCCCGAAGTTACAGGGTTAATTTGCCTAGTTCCTTAGCCACATTTCACTCGAACACCTTAGGATACTCTCCTCGACTACCTGTTTCGGTTTGCGGTACGAATAGCTTTTTATTTATAACGATTAGAGGCTTTTCTTGAAAGTATGATTAGGATCATTATCTACGTTCCCGAAGGATTGTAGTACTATGACCTTCGGCAAGCTTAAGAGATTTGCTGCTTAAACTTATACCTACAGGCTTTAACCTGGACATTCGTCACCAGGCAGATCTTTCACTTCTCTGTCACCCCTTCTCTATAAAAAGCTAGTATCGGAATATTAACCGATTTCCCATCGTTTTTACCTTTCGGATTTAACTTAGGTCTCGACTAACCCACGGATGACTAGCATGGCCGTGGAATCCTGAGTCTTGCGGTGTAATGGTTTTTCACCATTTTTGTCGTTACTTATGCCTACATTTTCTTTTCTAATAAATCTACTATGCATGACTACATAGCTTCAACTCTATTAGAATGCACTTCTACCACTTGTTATGTATATAACAAGTCCATTGCTTCGGTAATAAACTTAATACCCGTTCATTATTAGCACTCTGCTACTTGACCAGTGAGCTGTTACGCACTCTTTAAATGAATGGCTGCTTCCAAGCCAACATCCTGGCTGTCTAAGTAGCTGAACTTCTTTAGTTTAACTTAGTCTATATTTGGGGACCTTAGCAGATGGTCTGGGTTCTTTCCCTCTCGGACTAGGACCTTAGCACCCTAGCCCTCACTCCCGAGGAGCAATTATTAGTATTCGGAGTTCGTCTGGACATGGTAGGATTTGACTCCCCCAGATCCTATCGGTAGCTCTACCACTAACAATTTCATAACTCGAGGCTGCTCCTAAAAGCATTTCGAAGTGTACGAGCTATCTCTGAGTTTGATTGGCCTTTCACCCCTACCCACAGCTCATCCAAATCATTTTCAACTGAAACTGGTTCGGGCCTCCAACTTGTTTTACCAAGCCTTCACCCTGGCCATGGGTAGATCACTCAGTTTCGCGTCTAGCTCTGCTGACTGCACGCCCTATTCAGACTCGCTTTCGCTTCGGCTTTTTCTTTTTAAAGAATTAACCTTGCCAACAAAGACTAACTCGTAGGCTCATTATGCAAAAGGCACGCCGTCACATTGATAAATCAATGCTCCGACCGCTTGCAAGCGCATGGTTTCAGGTCTTTTTCACTCCCTTGTTCAGGGTTCTTTTTACCTTTCCCTTACGGTACTAGTTCACTATCGGTCTCTCAGTAGTATTTAGCCTTACCAGATGGTGCTGGCAGATTCAATCAAAGTTTCACCGGCTTTGATTTACTCAGGATACTAACTTACATATACTTGATTACCTCGACGGGGCTTTCACCTTCTATGGCTTATCTTTCCAGATAATTTGAGTTTTCTTATATATGCGTAATGCTAGTCCTACAACCCTATATTTGCCGAAACAAATATAGTTTGGGCTATTTCGCTTTCGCTCGCCACTACTTACGAAATCACTATTGTTTTCTCTTCCTCCAGCTACTTAGATGTTTCAGTTCGCTGGGTTTGCTTACTTGTTTTAAAAACAGGTATACTTTAGGTTTGCTAAAGTGGATTGCTCCATTCGGAAATCTGTGGATCGAATCGCTTTAACCAATCCCCACAGCTTATCGCAGCTTGACACGTCCTTCATCGCCTCTGAGAGCCAAGGCATCCTCCATACGCTCTAATTTTTTCCTTTGTGTTCTTATATATATTGTAATTTAACTTCAAGTAAAATAAATACTTAAAGTCATTACCCTATTTTACTTAACTATATTTCAAATATCTTTTGCTAATAAAAACCATGAATAAAAACTTAGCTGACTTTTTTAATTGGTTTTTTACAAAGGCGAAAATAGATGATCTTTTTTAATCTACCAACTAATAAATTAAAAAATATTATGCTTTATTTTTAAGACGTACTTAAAATGGGGCTTTATATCTTCCTTAATAGGCTAAAAACGGCAAAATTAGATGAATAGCTATATGTATGTAAAAGTTTTCAAAACTTACATAAACTGTCTTCAGGGCTTTGGTTTTTTTTAAAATATCCAAATTCAGACAGTAAAAACTATAGGCCCCACCTTAAGATGGGACAAGGGGGATACTGTTGGTGGGCAATAGGCTGAAGTGCTGTTTGAAAGTGCTTTTAGCTTAGAATGGCAAGGGTTTGTAGGGGTAGTTGGTTATGCAGGCAGATTGCATAGGTTTTTAAGTAGGGGGGGGTATTTTACTTACTTTCACATTAGGGGGAGTAAAAAAAGCTGGCCTTGTGAAATAATACCTGGCTTTAAAAGCTGTAGAGCTGATGATCTATTTTGGATTAATGGGTTTCGCACTTGTGGTTTTTAAAGTCTTTTGAGGGCTTTTCTTTGGGGAGGTTGTATTGGTGTGTTTTGTAGGCTTTGCTGTAGCATTGCGAAAAGTAACTTAGTGAATCATTTTTATTGCAATGCACCATATGAACAAAGAAGAAATCAATGAAACTATAAAATTAGCCCAAAAGTCATATGCGAAGCTTGATTGTTAAACGCCTAACTCAGCATTACGCTCTTGTTGTGCATTATTTGCTACATCTCTTAAAGCATTTAAAACCTTCTTAATTTCGTTGTCTGAAAGAAGAGTTTGCTTCAAATTTTCTTTATCAATTTCATCTTTGAGCTTAAAGCACGAATAACTTATGTATTTATTTGCACAAGCTTGAAATTGATTTATATGATGACCATCTTCTCCTGCATCTGCCATTAAGTCTTTTGCTAGATAGTTAAGCAAAGAATCAATATTATCAGAAATAATAAAGTGTGCGTTTGGAAGCCCAAGATGCCTACGTGAATGAGAATCAAAAAGAATATACTTGGTTTTTGTAAAGAACAAGAAAAAAGACTCAGGAGGGTTTGTTACCCTTATTGCTAGATTAGCATTTTGAGCATATAAAGCAATTTCTTTTATTTTATTACGAAAATTTGCTTTAGTACTTAAAAATTCACCATCATTAAAAATCCCATTTTTTGTTTTTGTAAGACAACTAGCATAACGTGCTGTAGGAGATATTTCATCTGAAGTAGCATGAAATGCACTATTATAAGCACCTCCTAACCTTATAACGAAATCAATCAAGTTAGCAGACAAGGGAATATCTAAGAGTAATAAAAGCCCCATCTCTAAACCAAAACACGTACAAGCTCCTGTAGCCTCTACATTAAACTGATTAATTGTACCTTGTATACATTTTCCATAATTAACGCCTTTAATTACTAAATCTTTAGGCTGAGTTGCAGAATTTAGATCTTTAGCTAATTCTTTTACCTGATCAAAAATGCCTTGAAGAGCTGGCTTTAAAACTACAGGAGCATTGTTATCATTTACGTTTTCATTAGTTTTTTCGTTAGCAACTACTGGCTGATTAGCATCAAGTGAATTATCAAAATTATTATGAATTATTTCCTCATAATGCTTTATTATGGAATCTCTAGTACGCAAAAAATCACCTAGTGTACCTACTTCTTCATTTTTTTTATTTAATTCAGCACGCAAAAGCTTTATAGTGTCTTCCTGCTGGTTGATCAATTTTTTTTGCTCTTCAATTTGCTTCAATTGAGCTTGTAGCTTTGCGTTTACATCTGCAGTAGTAGGCTTATTACTGTCATTGTTTTTTTGCGCTAATTGAGTATTTAACTCATTTATAATGAATTGCTTTTGATCGAGTAATTTTTCTTGATTGTTGAGTTTGGTTTGTAGTTTATCAATTGAGTTTTTGCCATACATAGCCAAGTATGTAGCACCTCCACCAACAACGACACCTAATCCGACGCAAGCAACCTGGATTTTAACATCTTTAATATGGGTTGGTTTGTTTTGCTTTACTTTTGCATGTTTTTTAGCTGGTATATGGGCTAAAGCAGGGTGGTAAGTCATAGGGCTTATTGCTAGAGCAAGCCAAAAAGCGATTGAGGTGTATGTGGTATTCATTTTATTTTTTGCTTTAAAAATAGGGGATCTGCACTTGGCCAGCAAATTGTTTTTTATTGTACTTTTTTAATGATAGCTTCAAAAGCTTGTGGCTGGTGCATAGCAAGGTGGGCTAGGGCTTTGCGATTAAGCTGTATATGATGGGCATTCAATTTGGGCATGAGTGTGCTATAGGTAAGGCCATGCATACGGGTAGCTGCATTGATACGTTGTATCCAGAGGGATCTGAAGTCTCTTTTCTTTACTCTACGATCTCTGTAAGCATAGAGCAGGGCTTTTTCGACGGCGTTTTTAGCTACGGTCCATACATTTTTTCTTCTTCCCCAGTAGCCTTTAGCTAGTTTTAAGACTCTTTTTTTTCTTGCTTTGGCAGCTGGTGCATTGGTACTTCTTGGCATAGTATTTTGGGTTTAAGGTTTATTTTTTTAAGAGCTTACACATTTTGGGCAAATCTGCTTTGTGTACTAAAGCGCTATGGGTAAGGTTTCTTTTTTGTTTGGTACTTTTTTTCTGTGCGTTTAGACAGTGACGCTTATAGGCGTGTTTTCTTTTGAGCTGGCCTGTAGCCGTAGCTTTAAATCTTTTTTTAGCTCCTGAGTTGGTTTTTACTTTAGGCATAATGAATAGGTTTAGTTTTTTCGTACATTTAAAGGTTCTATGTGCATGACGATGCGCTTACGTTCTATCTTAGGTTTGGCTTCTACTGGCTTACCGTAAGGAGCTAGTGCCTTGGTTATTTTTTCAAGTTTTTCAATACCTTTTTGGGTAAATTTAATTTGCCTGCCTCTGAAATACATGGATATGATTACTTTAGCTTTATCTTGTAAAAACTTGATAGCATGGCGTGTTTTGAACTCTATGTCATGCTCATGTATATTAGGGTCAAGCTTTAGCTCTTTGACAATGACTTTTTTAGTATTGGCTTTAATGAGCTTTTGTCTTTTCTTTTCCTGATATTTAAACTTGGAGTAGTCTATGATTTTGCAAATTGAGAAATCGGCTTTAGAAGAGATTTCTACTAGATCTAGCTCTTTTTCTTTGGCCATTTGCAAAGCTGTTTCTATAGGATATACACCTGACTTGACTTCTTCGCCTACTATTCTGACTTGATCAGCTTTAATGTATTGGTTGATTCGATAAAGCTCTTCTCTTCTTATATGGTATTTATTTCTTGCTTTAATTTTCTTTAATGTTTAAAAAAGTTAAGTTGATTTTGTTTTTTAGTACAAACAGAGCAAAAGTAAGCATAATAATGAATTGATCCACTAAATGGTATTAGTTTTTTTGAGGAGATGAAACAAAGTAGTCTTTATAGCAAAATGCGAGTACTATATAGGTGGCAATGGCTATTAATAGGCGAAAAGCTGTATCTAAGAAGGTATATGAAGTAGTGGGCAAGAAGCTTTGCAATATGATGTTTAAGCAGGTAGCCAGTAGTATGACAAAAAGTTTGAGAGAAAATGGATGCATTTTAAGTGTATAAAAAACTAGGAGGCAGTTGGAGATGCCTGCAAACAACAATATTACAAAAGTAGCAAAGCCAGCCCCTAACAGCCCCCATTTACTAATTAATATATAATTTAGCCCTATGCCTAAGCAAAGGAATAGGGGAGTAATGATATTGAGTTTAAAATACTTAGAAAAAGTAAGTACAGCATGACTTGTATTAAACATATTATACACTAATTCTCCCACGGCTAAAAGCAAAAATACTTGTTTGGCTAGATACACCATTTGAGCAGGCAAAGCATAAAAAATGTAAGGAAGGCTGGCATATATAGCTGAAAATATGAAACCGATAAAAAAGGACTGATACAAGGTGATTTTTTTATACCAGTGTGCTAAATCATCATAATAGTGATTAGCTAACATGTCTGCTAATAAACTAAATGTAGCTTGATTAACTGCTTTAACAGGCACATTAAGAAGCAATGCTACTACTACTATTATGGAATAAATACCAGTTTCTTCTTTGCTACACATGCTCAAAATCATAATGGTGTCTGCACGAGTAAGAACAAACATCAGGTTAGTACCTAATATAATGAATAAGCTATATAGTATGAAAGAGCGAATGAAAGATTTTTCTAAACGCTTCATGCTTAGACTTAAACGCAGCTCACCTGTATAAAATAGGTAGCTTGTGAGTAAACATAAATTAATGCAATAGGGAAGTAAGATGCATTTGATCATTTGACCAAACGATAAAAAGCCTACGCAATAGGCTAACACATTCAAGTCAACTAATAAAGGAAGGGTAATATGCTGTAAAAAATTAGGCCATATAATTTGCTTCAGAGCTACGAACCAGGACTTCACTGTGATATTAAGCAAAATGACATAGCCTAGCAGCATGCCTATTGGGAAGTAATCAATTATTTCAGGGGCATTATCCTTAAAGAAGTACAATATTGGCGCTTTCCATAATAGTAAAGGGGTGGCTACGACCCAGTATATTACAGTGCTTACTATAAGAATGATAAGAAAAAAAGTAGGCTTTTGTTCATCACTTTGGAGTTTCGCAAAAAACCGAATTACTCCGTTGCTTATATCAAGCCTTGCTACTACAAAACCAATGGCATATAAACCACTATACAATCCTAAGTTAGCAGCACCTAAAGCCCAGGGTAGAAAATAGGCTTTGGTTAAAAAAGAAATCAATCTGCCTATATAGTAGAGTATTAATACTTTGGTACTTTGTTTTGCAATGTTTTTCATATAATAATGGAGCTTAAAATAATAAAAACTAAAAACAGTTGTGCTATTAGTTTATACTAGCTTTGCGAGCGATGGTTTTATAAAAAAAATCAGATCTTCTATTTAGTATGTTTACTCCATGCTAAACATGATTTTGATAGCTCTATTATATGTTGTGATTGCCAAAAAAAGAGAGTGTTTTAATGAGGGTAAGGCTTTGTGGTTTAAGTTTGTTTTGATGGGATGTGACTAAAAATAAGTGTAAACAATTATTTTATAAGTGTATAGCGGGCTTTAGGTAAGTAAGGCTTAATGTGGATAAAATATGGCTATTGGGAAATAGTTTTTATATGTGTTTAACTATTCGGAAGGTGTTTGTGTATCAGCTGGGCTATTAGTTTGTTTTTTTGCAGAAAATAGGTGGTCATTGTAGTCTACTAACTCAATAAGTGCCATTTGTGCACCGTCTCCAAGACGGGTATTTAGACGTATAGTTCTTGTATATCCACCGGGTCTATCTGCTATTTTAAATGCTATTTCGTTAAATAGTGTTTTTACAGGTTTTTTGTCTTGAAAGCTTGCAAACACTTGCCTTCTGTTGTGCATAGAGTCTACTTTAGATTTAGTGATTATAGGCTCTATAAAACTACGGAGTACTTTAGCTTTTGCTAGAGTGGTTTTAATGCGTTTATGCGCTATAAGGGATTTGGCTAGATTGGTAAGCAAGGCTTTTCTTTCTGCTGAGTTACGTTTTAGGGACTTTATCTTTTTACCGTGTCTCATAGTAGATGTATTATATTTAAAGGGTAAACAAAAATTACTATTAGGTTAAAACACTTCTTCTTTTTCAATATAGTAAGGGGTAGTGTCCATGCCTAGTGTCAAGCCTTCTTTCTTTACTGCAGCTTCTACTTCTCCAATAGACTTTTTGCCGAGATTTCTGATTTTAACCATTCCAGCTTGAGATTTTTGGACAATATCACCTAGCGTTTCAATTTTTGCAGCTCTAAGTGCATTAGAAGTTCTTACACTAAAACCCAAATCAGTAAGTGTTTTTTGTAATTTTTTGCGGATTAAAATTGTTTTTTTATCTAATACAGTTTCCTCTGGCTTTTCTTTTTCTTCACTTAGTGCATCTTTTTCAATAAATATAGAAAAGAAGCTAACAAGCTTTTGAGCTGCTTTTTGCAAGGCTTTTTTAGGCTCTATAGATCCATCTGTTTCGATTTGAACAATTATTTTTTCATAGTCTATTCTTTGGCCTACTAAGGTATTTTCTACTTTATAGTTTACATTTTTTACAGGGGTAAAAACAGCATCTATTGGTATCACTCCCATAGTGGACAAATCATGTTCGTGATCTTTTGCAGGTACATAACCATGACCTTGCTCAATTTTAAATTCAAATTGAAAATCGGCAGTTTCATCCATGCTACATATTACTAAGTCAGGATTAAGTACTTCAAAATTATTAGAAATCCCTGATAGAGCTCCTGCTTTAAAACTAGTTTTGTTTTTAAAAGATATACTTAATTTTTCTTGGTACTCACTTCCTGTTTTTTTGAATCTTATTTGCTTTAAATTGAGTATAATTTCGCTTACATCTTCTATTACACCTGGTATAGTATCGAACTCATGTAGTATGCCTTCAGGTAGTTTGATCATTGTAATTGCATAGCCTTCTATTGAAGACAAAAGAACTCTTCGCAATGAATTGCCAATGGTATGACCATAACCTGGCGGAAGAAGGTCAAACAGAAGCGTACCTCTATAGCCTGAAATTTGTTCTATAGAGGCTTTTGGGGTTATTTCAGTTTGTTTAGTTTTCATTTCAAGTATTTTTAGTTAAAAAAGAAGGGTGTCTTACTTAGAGTAAAATTCTACAATGCTTTGTCCATTAATTTTTTCAGGTATACTAGCTCTTTCAGGTATTTGCAATAGCTTGCCTTGTAGCATATTTGCATCCCAAGCAAGCCATCCATATTTTTTACGCGGGGCTTTGAGATTTTCTTGAATCAGATCTAGATTTTTAGATTTATTTTGCAAGGTGATAATATCTCCAACTTTTACATGATAAGAAGGGATATTAACTGTTTTCCCATTTATTTGTATATGCTTGTGGCTTACTAGCTGCCTTGCAAATCTTCTTGTTTTGGCAATGCCTAGCCTGAACACAATATTATCAAGTCTTAATTCTAGGAGTTGAAGAAGGACTTCCCCTGTAATTCCCTTTTGCTTAACTGCTTTTTTAAATAGATTTCTAAAAGGCTTTTCTAGTATACCATAAATATATTTAGGTTTTTGCTTTTCTTTTAATTGTATCCCGTATTGAGACTCAGTTTTTCGTTTTTTACCATGTTGCCCTGGATGGTAGTTTTTCCTTTCTAGTGCTTTTGAAAAGCCAAATATCGGCTCTCTGAATTTTCGGGAGATTTTTGATTTAGGTCCTTTATATCTTGCCATAGTTATTATTTCAGTTTAGGTAGCTTATTTTTTTCTAATTATTTTTTACGCACTTTTCTTGGCCTGCACCCGCCATGGGGTATGGGGGTTATATCTCGAATTTCTAATACCGCCAGCCCCGTTTCGTTAATAGCACGTATAGCAGATTCTCTTCCTTTGCCTGGGCCTTTGACATATACTTTTACTTTTTTCATCCCTCTTTCATATGCTGTTTTTGCACAGTTAATTGCAGCTATTTGTGCTGCATAGGGGGTTTGTTTTTTAGACCCTTTAAATTTCATTTTACCAGCAGAAGACCACGCGATTACTTGGCCATTTTGGTTTGCTATACTGATAATAATATTGTTGAATGATGCTTTAATGTATACGACACCTTGGTGATCAACAGAGGAATTTTTCTTTTTTGTATTAGATATTGCCATAGATAGTCTACAATAAATTATTTAGTGTTTTTTCGCTTATTTGCAATAGGAGCACCTTTACCTTTTCGTGTTCTTGCATTGTTTTTAGTATTTTGTCCATTTACCGGCAAGCCCATACGATGCCTTATGCCTCGATAACAGGCTATGTCTTTAAGTCGTTTAATGTTTAATAGTACTTTAGTACGCAAGTTTCCCCCTGTAGTATGGTTTTGATCAATTATCTTCCTTATGGCATTTGACTCGCCATCTGTCCAGTCTGAAGCTTTTTTGTTAAAATCGATTTTTGCTTGGGTTAAAATTTGTTTAGAAAGATTTCTTCCTATCCCATATATATAGGTAAGGGCTATTTCTCCCCGTTTATTTTTTGGTACTTCTACTCCTGCTATTCTAGGCATATTTTTATCTTTGACGTTGTTTAAATCTTGGATTAAGCTTATTGATAACGTATATACGACCCTTTCTACGTATTATTTGGCAGTCTTTGTGCCTATTGTCTTTTACAGATACTTTTACTTTCATATAGCGTTTATTTATATCGAAATACTACCCTTCCTCTTGTTAAATCATAGGGAGACATTTCTACTTTTACTGTATCCCCTTCTAATATTTTTATTTTAAATTTTTTCATTTTTCCAGAGGTGTAAGCTAGAATTTCATGATTATTTTTAAGTTTTACACGAAACATTGCATTGGGCAAGGCCTCTATAACTACTCCTTCTTGTTCTATAGGTTCTTGTTTAGACATATTGTTGCAATGCTTGTTCTATATATTTATAAGTAGTTAATATTTCTGGTTTACCATTTATAATAGCAATAGTGTGCTCAAAATGAGCAGAGGGCTTATTATCTAAAGTTGATACTGTCCATCCATCTTCTTCATCTATAATATCTGATTTACCAAAATTTACCATAGGCTCTACAGCTAATACCATGCCTTCTTCTATTTTTACTCCTTTTTCTTTTTTGCCAAAATTAGGTACATAAGGGGCTTCATGCAAGTTTTTCCCTATACCGTGCCCTCCATATTCCTTGACTACAGTATAACCATTTTTATTCACATAAGTAAATATAGCATTACTTATACCACCTATTCTATCATTGACACTAGCATTTTTGATGCCTTGGTATAATGCTTCTTTTGTTATAAGCAACAAATGTAATGTTTTTTCGTTTACATTTCCTAATGCATAAGTATAAGCCGCATCACTATGATATCCGCCGTATAACACACCACAGTCTATAGACACAATATCTCCTTCTTTCAATACATAACTACTCGGCAGGCCATGTATGACTTGATGGTTTACAGA
>JBCCHA010000015.1:0-11530 GCA_039028995.1 Bacteroidota bacterium
AAGGAAGGGAATAAAAATTTTCTGTATAATTTGCTTCTTCTGAGGGAAATTGGATAGTTTGCATATGCTTCATGCTTCCTGCATAAAAAAGACTTATATTGTGATCGTGAGCTGAGTCAATCATTAAATATTTTTGGTCTGGGCTTGAAGAGAGCGAATTAGGAAATATACTTTCAGGTAGTTCATATTTTTTGCAACTTTTATTATCTAACTCCATACATTTTTTGTCAAGATTAAAACTTACAACCTTTACTTTTTCTGCACCCTGATTGCTAATACAAGTAAATAATTTCCCATTAATTATCGTAAGATATTTATAGTAATGATATCTGTCAGGCAATAAATCTTTACTAAAAGAAGAAGTGATAATATCGGCATGTATATCATCTTTTTGGTCAATACACGCGATTTTTTGGGATGCACTATGTATACAATACAAATTTCGACTTTGCTGGTCTACTACTAAGAATCTCGATCCATAATTAGCATACGGATTGGGCTTGGGGCAACCTTGTGATAAGACTTTAGTATCTTCAATGACTACAGGTTGTGTAGCATCCAACCCTAAAAGCTTTGCATCTAAAGGATAGTCTAATGACCACTTCAAGATTGCAGCACCATAATCACTACAAAAAAGAACTTTATGATTTTTTGCAAATTCTAAATGGTGAATAGGTATATTTTGATTATCTTTTTCAAGGTCATCAGGATATTTACAATGTACCACATAGCTTTGCTCACTTTCAAGTCCTTTTGTCAATACATACACATTGTCTCTATCTAATCCTAAAGCTATTAAGTTACGCTCTGGCCAAGCTGCATAAGCAACATCATGCTCAATAGCACCATTAAGCCAAGAAAATACATCACTTCTTTGCTCGGTGTAGACATTGAATTTTTGTATTTTAAAAACTTTATAGTTTTCGTGCATTAAAAAAAGAAGGTAGTCTTTATATTGTCCAATCGTTTTTTGCAAGCTGAATTTTCATGTTTTCGAAGATTTTTTGCTACACTCTTCTACAGTGCTTTCTTGTGTAAGACCTAGTTGTGTATAATCAATTTTTCTAATGTTATCAGGAAAGGTGATACATGCGTAATCTATGGTTGCTACGCATCGAACTGGGCATCTGCTGTCATCATCAGCACGATTGATATGGTTTTCGTAAAAAATATCACTTTCGCCTATTTCAATATCGCTTTCTACTTGATGTGCTAGGGAAATATTTATCCCTGTATTAGCCTTTAAGTCTTTAAGTTGGGTGTTTTGAATTGGTGCTATTTGACCAAAAAGATAAGGATGAGGATTTCGATCAATCTTTTCATAGCCACCCTCTTGGTTAGTTTTATATTCAAAGATAGGTATGCCATCTGGGTCTAGCTTTATATATTGTTGTGTTTCAACTAATTTATTTCTTATTTGATCTATGCTTAATTTGTCATGGCTTTCAGCAAGGTTTTTGAAGTTAGGAACTCGAATGTCTGGTACCCTAAAAATTATCTCATGTTGTTGTACATCATTTGATGATGCTATGGTTTGCGTAGATATGAAGAGGCTGTAGATAGAGATGAGTAGATAAAAACTAAATTTATTTGATTGCTGTGGAAAGTGTAAAGGGTACATATTTATAAGTTTTTAAGCATCCAGTATAATAGATTTTTGATCAGTGTTTACTTTTAGTTGTTTTCCTATCTTGATGATGAAAAAACTTTTTAGCTAGGGGTAAATTGTATTTTATTTTAGGAGCTAACCCAGATAACTATTAATTAGTTATCTATATTTTATGAAAAAATCACCGCTCAGTGTCTTTAAAAAAAGAAAATTAATACAATTATTTGCCTAAAGAAACCACAGCAAAAAAAGCGGCCGAAATTACAGGTGTAAATCGTAATACAACACGCGAGTATTTTACCAATCTAAGACTTATCATTTTTGATAGCACACTACAAGCAAGGTCACTGATTTTCAAACTCAACATCGAGTTCGATGAAAGCTATTTTGGAGGTGTAAGAAAAGAAAAACAGGACGTAGAACAGCGGGTAAAGTGGCCGTTTTTGGTATTTTAAAACGTGGGGGAAAAGTCTATGCAGAGATGATTTCAGATACTAAACAAAAAACCTTAATACCTATAATAAAAGATAAAATATGCCCTCAGAGCATTGTATATACTCACTACTTATGCCTCTTATAATACTTTAGATGTAGCTGATTTTAAGCATTTTAGAATCAATCACAGTCAAGAATTTGTTGTTAAAAATAACCACATCAATGGCATTGAAAATTTTTGGAATCAGGCTAAAGGGCACCTTGAGAAATTCAACGGAATTCCAAGAGAAAATTTTCACTTATATTTGAGGGAATGTAAATGGAGATTTAATAATTATTGCCCAAAGTTAAGACTAAAAATTTTAAAAAAATGGGTCAAAAAATCTGGCCTTTAATCCAAGTTATCTGGGCTAGCCCCTTATTATATTTTGAATTTTTCATAATTTGGGTTTATGAAAACTCAAACATAATAAAGAGTATACAAAAAATTTATATTTTTTGTATACTCTTAAACTATCCTATTTTATTCAATGATTAGCTTTGCAGTAGCTTTTTTATTTTTGCTAAAAATTAACCAGTTTTGTAGTGATTTATCTCAAAAAATCTACTTTTTATTTCGTGTATAATTACTCAAAGCTAATAAAATCTTATGCTTACTGTAAAGCATCTATCTATGAAGATCCTAGTATTCTTGCTATTGTAGTGAAAAGTTTTTTAAAAAATATTGAATCTAAACATGATCTCAATGCTTTTGTAAGGGTGTATGAGGAGGAGGTACTTAGGAAGACAGATGAGTTGATTTTCAAGCTCAAAGAGGGGCATGCTGGTGAGTTGGCGGGTTTGGTAGTGGGTATTAAGGATATGTTTTGCTATAAAGATCATCCTGTTCAAGCTGCAAGTGGTATTTTAAAAGGTTTTGTGTCTCAAATACATGCTACGGTTATAGCAAGGCTTATCTCAAAAGATGCGATAATCATAGGTCATCAAAATTGTGATGAGTTTGGTATGGGTTCTTCGACTGAAAATAGCATATATGGGCCTACGCACAATGCATTGGATAGAAGTCGTGTGGCTGGAGGATCTTCTGGAGGATCTGCGGTAAGTTTGCAAGCTGGTATGTGTCATGTGTCTTTGGGTACTGATACTGGGGGTTCGGTAAGGCAACCGGCTGCTTTTACTGGCTTAATAGGTCTTAAGCCTACTTATTCGCTTGTGCCTCGTGATGGGGTCATAGCGTATGCTTCTTCTTTTGATACAGTGGGTGTGCTTGCGCATGATATAGAAGATTGTGCTAAGGTACTACATAGTATTGCGGGAAAGAGTGATTATGACAATACTTCTTATAGTGGTTTAGTGCCTGATTATAGGCAGCATCTTAGATGGGGTAGAAAGGCTAGGGTGGCTTATTTAAAACAGGCTTTGGATGGGGAGGCTTTGCAGGTTGAGGTCAGGGAGAATACCCAATCCTTGCTTGAACAATTAGGTGGTGAGGGGCATGAGGTGACTGGCGTAGACTTTCCTTTGTTGGCTTATGCTTTACCTACTTATTATATTTTATCTACTGCGGAAGCTAGTGCTAATTTGGCGAGGTATGAGGGGATAAGGTATGGCGATGGGGTGGGTGGGAATATGGATGGGTCCGTAAAGCAGATGTGTAAAAATATACGTAAGGGGGGGTTTGGTAAGGAGGTACAACGTCGTATTTTGTTGGGTACTTTTGTGCTGAGTAGTAGTTATTATCAGGCGTATTATGTGCGGGCTCAAAAGGTGAGAAGAATGATTAAAGAAGGTTTGAAGGCTATACTTGCTGAGTTTGATTTTATTGTATTGCCTACTACGCCGACTACTGCGTTTTTACATGAAAGATCTCAGGATGACCCGAGTACTGAATATTTGGCTGATCTATATACTGTATTGGCTTCTATAGCTGGGCTGCCGGCTATTTCTTTGCCTAATGGAAAGGATAGAAGGGGGCTTCCTGTTGGTGTACAGCTTATAGGCAGTGCATTTAAGGAGGTGGATCTTTTGGCTTTTAGCCGTTACATTTTAGATGTGAATGAAGGTTAGTTTTGTGGAGAGGTAGATTTTATGACAATGCCTATTTGTTGTGCAATTTGTTTGGCTTCTTGTTTGAGGGCTTGATAGGCTTTAATTGAGGCGTTGGTTTCTTCTGTGGAGGTGGCGATTTGTAGGGTTTTGAGTTGTTGACTCAGCTCTTTTTGCAAGTGGGCTAATTTGAGGTATTGTAGGGTTTTTAAGCACCATTCTGATAGGTTATCGTACTCTTGTGGTATATTTACTTGATAGTATTTGTCCCATGCTCCTAGGCTATAGCGGTTTGCCATTATTTGTACAGCGGTTTTTTTTATGGGTTCTGGTTCGTTTTGTATAAATGTTTGTGCGTTTAGTCGGTTGTTTGATAGCCAGGCTTTTTTAAAGGCTTGAAATAGGTTTTTGTATGTGGGGTTGTAAAACCAGTTTGCTGTGAGCTCTTGGATAAGGTAGGTGGCATAGGTTTCGCCTGTGTCTAAGAGGTCTTGCCCGTAGTGGAGTAAGATATAGAGTATGTTTTTTTCGGCTGAAAGGACTGGGTCGGTATGGGGGGACTGCTTGTTGTGTAGATTGCGGTAATGCGTTTGCTTTTGATTGAGTTTGTCTATGGAGGAGGTAAAGGTGGATGAGGGAATTTCTAATAGTTTGCTACAGGCTTGTATGTATATGTTTCTCTTGCCTAAATCAGGTATGTGAGATAGGGTGTTTACCATCTCTTCTAGTATGAGTAGCTTGGTTTGGGGATCATTTGCTTTGTTTTTTGCAAGTAGGCTTTGGGTTTGGAAGGTGATGAAGTCTTGGGCGTGTCTAGATAGGTATTGGGCAAAAAGAGCTTGGCCTTGTTTAGTAGCATAGCTTTCGGGGTCTTCACCTGGGGGTAGTTGTATTATTTTGATATGCATGCCTTGTGCTAGTAGGAGTTTGATGCTACGTAAGGTGGCTTCAGTGCCTGCGGTGTCATTGTCAAAAAGGAGTACGATGCTTTTGGTGAATCTGCTTAGGAGTTGGACTTGTTCTTGGGTAAGGGAGGTGCCTGAGGAGGCTACTAC
Source organism: Bacteroidota bacterium (assembly GCA_039028995.1). Classification (GTDB taxonomy): domain Bacteria; phylum Bacteroidota; class Bacteroidia; order Cytophagales; family Amoebophilaceae; genus JBCCHA01. The sequence continues at coordinate 5,146 of JBCCHA010000015.1, forward strand.
GTGGTTGATTTTTTCACGGTGTAGTGCGAGTACATCGGTGTAGCCTTCTACGAGGTAGCAGAAGTTCTTTTGTTGAATGGCTTGTTTTGCTTGGTAAAGGCCATAGAGTATGTAGCTTTTTTTGTAGATGTTGGTTTCTGGTGAGTTGATGTATTTAGGGGTGTTGGTGTCATTGTTGATTCTTCTAGCGCCAAAACCTACTACTAGGCCGGCTAGGTTGTGTATGGGGAACATGATGCGGTCTCTAAAACGGTCGTATACGTTGGGGGCTTTTTCTATGGCTAGGCCTGCGTTTTGTAAATTGTGTATTGTATAGCCTTTTTGTATGGTGTGTTGATATAGGCTTTTCCATTGGTTAGGGCTGTAGCCTAGCTGAAATTTTTCTATTAAAGGTTGCGTAATGCCTCTTTTTTTTAAATAGTCAGCGGCTGTTTGGGCTTGGTTTTTTGTGGTGAGTGTATGGTGGTAAAAGTCTTTGGCTGTGTTAAGTAGCTGGTAAAGTATTTCTTCTTCTTTTTTTTCTTCTGTGGCTTTTGGGTTGTTTTTGGGTGTTTTTGATATGGTTATGCCGTATTTTTCGGCTAGTAGGTGGAGCACTTCTACATAGCTTAGGTGTTGGTATTGCATGAGAAAGGTGATGGCGTCGCCGCTTGCTCCGCAGCCAAAGCATTTGTAAAAGCCTAGTTTTGGTGCTACTGAGAAGCTTGGGGTTTTTTCATGATGAAAAGGGCATAGGCCCCAAAGGTCTTTGCCTTTTTTTTTTAGATTAATGTGCTCTCCTATTACTGCTTCTATTTGTAATCGGTTTTGTATTTCACTGATGGTGTTTTCGTGAATGCGCATTATGAGGTGGCTTATTTTCGGCTTAAAGTTAGCTTTTTTTTTGAAAAAAGCGGGGGTTTGTAGTGTTTATTCTGCGGTGTAGTAGCTTGGCAGTTTGATGTATTTTGCTTTGTAATAGAAGCGTATGGTGAGTAGTAGTGCGGAGCATAGGAGCCCTACGATGAGTCCTGTCCAAACGCCGGATGCTTGGTAGTGTAGTTTGAAGGCGATGTAGCTTGTGGGTGCACCTATGCATGCATAGGCGAATCCGCTTAAAAGAAATGGTACGAAGGTGTCGTGTAGCCCTCTGAGCATGCCTACGCTGACTAGGTTGAATCCGTCTGCAAAATAGAAGAGTATGATGAGGGGGAAGAGTAGCTTGATTAGGTGGTCTACTTCTTGGGTGGGTGAATAGAAGTTAGATAAGATGATTGGGTAGGTGGCATGTAGTGTGAGTGCTGTGAGGAGCATGAGTGCTAGGGCTAATGTGTAGCCTAATTTGGCTACGCGTATGATGTTTAGTTTGCTTTTTCTGCCCCATTGTTTGCCTATCAAAATCGAGGCAGAGGAGTTGATGGCTAGGGGTAGCATGATGATGAATCGTAATATGTCAAATATAAAGCCTGTGGAGGCTTGTGCTACTTCTTGGTTTATGCACCAGCCTAGGAGGATGATACCTGTTGTGTAGTAGGCCATTTTTACGGCTAGGTCTAGGCCACTAGGTAGGCCTAGTTTGAAGAGTTTGATAAATAGGCTTTCTTCAAAAAGTTGTTTTGAAAAGGGAAGCATGTATCCTTTGTTTTTTAGCATAAAGATGTATGTGATATATATGCACATGAATAAGGTACGTGTGGCTAGGGTGGCCCATCCTGCGCCATTCAGGCCTAGCTGTGGGAATCCGAATTTGCCATATATGAGGATATAGTTTAGGCATACGTTTAGGATGCCTGCTAGTACGGTGGTGCACATGGTGGTAAAGGTCCAGCCTAGTGCTTCTAGGTATTTTTTTATGGCGTTGTTTATGGCATTGGGGATGATAGACATGCCTATGATGCATAGGTAGTCTTTGGTGAATGCGGTAACTTCTTTTGATTGTCCTAGGCGATGGAGTTCTGAGGTGAAGCTGATGATGAGTACTGTACTTAGGATGCCGAATACGAGGTTAATAGTGATTACGTGCTGTAGGATTTTGGTGGCTTTTTCATAGTCTTTATGAACTTTTGCACTAGCTATTAGGGGTGCTAAGATGGCGGAAAGGCCTATTAGAAACAGTAGTGGGATGCTGCAGATTTGATTGGCTAGCTGTGCTGCAGAGAGTGCTACGTTGTTACCTAGCTTGCTTATCATAATGGTATCTCCCCATGAGATAAGCACAACGGCCATTGAGCCTATCATCATTGGAAGGCCTAGTTTGATGTATGCTTTTAGTTGTTTGGTATATTCTTCTCGTTCACCCATAAGATTGATTGCTTGTGTAATGAATGGTTTATTGATGGTTTTTTTGGTTTTTTCTTAAAGATTTGATTCTCTCTAGGTGTTTTTGTGCTTGTGTGTATTGTCTGCAGGTGGGGTATTTGTCAATAATGGTTTGATAGGCTTCAATGGCTTTGTCATAGGCTTTTTGTTTTTGGTATATGTGTGCTGCTTTAAACCAGTAGGTGGGTGTGGTAAATTTGTTGGGGTTGAGTTTGGTGGCTTGTAGATAGGAGTTGAGTGCTTGGTGGTAGTTTTGTATTTCGCAGTGTATGTCTCCTTGTAGGCACTTTAGGCGGCTTTGTAGTGTAGTGCTAGAAAATTGTACTTTTTGGATGTGATTGAGGGCGGCTTGGTAGTTTTTCTTTTGTTTGTAGATAATGGCAATGTAGAAGTTGATTAGGCTGGCTAGGCGTTTGTCGTGTATTTTTTTTTGGCTCAAGGCTTCTAGGCCGAGGTAGATGCCTGGTTGCCCTGAAAATGCTTCGCTATATTTGTTTTGCTCCATCAAATATTGAATTTGGGCTAGGTCTTCTATGATTTTTGTGTTTTCTTGATTTTGCTTTTTTTGAAGGTAGTGGTTGGTTGATAGGCCTGTTATAGTTATGAGGGCAAATGCGAGTAGGAAGAGTCCGCTGTATTTTTGCAGGTGATTTTTAATGTTTTTTTGGGGGCTTTCTTGATTGAAAATTATTCTTTTTGTCATTTTTTTAATGGGTATATAGTTGATGGCTTGTAGGTATTTGATAATACTTTTTTAGCGAACAAAAATATATAAAGATATGATTTTAACCTATTTATTGCAGTTTTTTTGGCTATCAATTTTTGATGTAAAGGGTGTGGGATAATGACTGTGGGATAAAAAAAGAATTGTTTGTTGGATAAAGCCAGCTATGGGTGCTATATTTACCGTTGTTTTAGGCCCGTTCGTCTAGGGGTTAGGACGTTAGGTTTTCATCCTAGAAACAGGGGTTCGAGTCCCCTACGGGCTACAGTTCTAAATTAAAAATAAAGCTTAGAGGTGTCTAGGCTTTATTTTTAGCTTCTCATTATATTATTCAATTATGGACTACATACCATTTCTTACCATGCTGGGTAAATTTATTTTAGGACTTTCATTAATTGTAGGCATTCATGAGCTTGGCCATTTGTTTTTTGCTAAGGTATTTGCCATGCGTGTGGAGGAGTATATGATTTTTTTGCCTCCTAAATTATTTAGCTTTAAGTGGGGTGAAACTGAGTATGGTGTGGGGAGTATTCCTTTGGGTGGGTTTGTAAAGATAGCTGGTATGGTGGATGGGGCTATGGATGAGGCGCAGGTAAATGGGCCTGCTGAGGGGTGGGAGTTTCGTAGCAAGTCGCGATTGAAGCAGCTTTTGGTGATGCTGGGGGGTATTATATTTAATTTAATGAGTGCTTTTTTTATCTATGCTTGTATTTTTTATTTAGCAGGGCGCCCTTATATAGCTAAGCAGACCTTTAATGGGCATGGTATTGAGCCTACTCAATTAGGGCTTACTGTGGGGTTGAAGTGGGGTGATAGGGTGATTAGTAAGAATGGTTTGGATTTTAGGAGTTTTGAGGAGCTACAAACTGGTTTGGGCAAGGAGCTTAGTTATGTGGTGTTGAGGGGTGGTAAGGAGGTAGTTATTAATGTGAATGAGGTAGTGTTAGATGATATGAAGCTGCAAAATCAATCTTTGATGAGGCCTTTGTTGCCTTTTGTGATAGGGGAGGTAAAGGCTAGGGGTTTGGGGGATCAGGCGGGGTTGAAAAAGGGGGATAGGATTTTGTTTGTGAATGATATGCCTACGCCTTATGTACAGGACTTAAGTAGGATTTTAGATAGTTATGAGGGGGGTACTTTAAAGGTTACTTGTGAGCGAAATGGTAGGGTGTTTACGAAAGAGATTCCTTTTGGTAACCAAGATGTGCTTGGTATTGGTTTGGAGTCTACGTTGGAAAAAAGCTGGCAGAGTTACTCGCTTAGTCAAGCTTGTATGACTTCTATTTTGAATATAGGGCAGATTATCAAGTTGCAGGCGAAGGGTCTTGCTTTGATGGCTACGGGTAAAATCTCTCCTTTTAAGTCTATTGCTGGTCCTGTGCAGATCATGAAGGTATTTGGTATGAGTAGTGGCTATTATAGCTTTTGGGCTTTGCTGGCACTTTTGTCTGTGATTATTGCGTTTATGAATTTGCTTCCTATTCCGACTTTAGATGGTGGGCGTGTGGCGATTATTATATGTGAGATGTTGATGGGGGGTTCATTGTCTAATAGTTGGCGATTTCGGTTGGAGAGATTAGGGATGTTGATTTTGTTGCTGTTGATGCTTTTTGGTTTGTTTAATGACTTTTTTGGTTAGTATTTTTGTGTACTGACATGGCCAAGCACCTGTAGTTCAACTGGATAGAATGTCGGATTTCGGCTCCGAAGGTTGAGGGTTCGAGTCCTTCCAGGTGTACTTTATTCGCTGTAAGCTATTTTTTTAACTAAGGTAAATTTGATGGATATGCTGAAAGATACTAAAGCTGTTGATGCTGTTGGGATATGGCGTGTAAGGTTTTATGTGGTACTGAATGGAAGAGGGAAAAGGGGCTTGTGCCAGTAATAATAGGCTTGGTAAAAAGCTAAAATAGTCTAAGGTTGTAAGGTATATTTTTGAACGCATTACTTTATTTTGCTATATGAATCTTTTTTTTTGGACGGTAGCCATTTCATTTTTAGTAGCTTTAAATTGTACACTCATAGGTAGTTTTTTAATTGTACGCAGTCAAGCTATGCTGGCAGATGCTATGTCTCATACGGCACTGCTTGGGATTGTGCTATCGTGTTTAGTTACGGGGTCTATGGATTTATTTTTTATGCTGGGGGGTGCAATTATGGCGGCTGTTGTAAGTGCATTGCTGGTGAATTTTTTACATGGGCAGCTTGGTATAGTGAATGATGTGGCTATTAATTTTGTATTTAGTGCTTTTTTTGCTTTGGCTGTTATACTGATTGTGCTTTATGCAGAGGGTGTTGACTTGGATCTAGAGTGTGTGCTGTATGGGCAGTTGCCTATGATGCCTTTTGATGTATGGCTGTATAAAGGGTATAACATGGGTCCTAAAGCGTTTTATTTGTTGATTGGCTTATCTGTACTCAATATCAGTTATGTGGGGGTATGCTATCCGATGCTTGTGATGAGTAGCTTTGACCCTATGTTTGCGGATACTTTGGGGGTGAATAATAGGTTGTGGAGTTATGGCCTTATGATTATGGCAGCTATTACTATAGTGCTTACTTATAGAATAGTAGGCTCGGTACTTGTGTTGGCTTTTTTTGTGATACCTCCACTGACTACGTACCTATTGGTTTCTCGGCTTTCTAAGCTAATCTTGTACGCTTGTGTGCTCAATATGTATATCGCACTTGGTGGCTATAAGTTAGCCATCTTGCTCAATGGATCTATATCAGGAGCAATGGTTATGGTAGCTAGCTTGTTTTTTGCCATTTCTTTTGGCACTTATTGTTACAAAAAACTGCATTAAATCACTTGGCTATAAGGCGAGTTAATTATTAATTATACAAAAATATCTATATTTGGGTTCACAACTGGTATCTAATGCTTATTGGGTGATTATGAGCTAAGATTTCTGAACCAACATACCTTTTAATAGATATGATGAAACGCATTTTTTTAATGGCAATGGCTGCTTTATGCCTAACTCCTAATTTACAAGCAGCAAAAGGAGGTAAAGACTCAAAAAATGCAGGCGATAGTGCTACAGACAAAGAGGGGTACTTGCCACTGCCGCCAGTGGCAGATAGGAAGAGACAAAACTTAAATGTACTCGTGCTTGGGTCACAGGGTGGTGGAAAAACAAGTTTTATCAATAGCGTAGCTAATATCATGTACGGAGTGGAATTTAAAGATGACTGTCGATACGAAGCAGGTAAGCCTCATGACCCATCTTATCAGGCAGTTCAAGTAAAAGAGCCGGCTGCGTATTGCATATCTCCAACTATTGATGGGTATGAGGGATATAACTTTACCCTGATTGATACATCTCTTATTTTAGATTCTGATGATTTATATGAAAAAAG
>JBCCHA010000016.1:0-11331 GCA_039028995.1 Bacteroidota bacterium
ATTCCCTAGAACAGATGATTGTCATTAGCTCTTTACTTCTTTTTATTGGGGTATTAGCTAGTAAAATATCTGTAAAGCTAGGTGTACCTGCCTTGCTTTTTTTCTTAATTATAGGGGCATTAGTTAGTGGGTGGAATGTAGAGGTGATTGCTTTTTTTAAAAATCCTCATATTGCACAGCGTATCGGTATTTTGACTTTAGTTCTGGTGCTTTTTTTAGGTGGGTTAGAAACGGATTTTAATCATGTAAGGCCTGTATTGAGAAGTAGCATCATGCTTTCTACTTTTGGTGCACTTATCAATACGGCGGTAGTAAGTATTTTTGTAAGATGGATTACTAAAGGTTATTTAGGGCTTACAGAGTGTTTTTTATTGGGCACTATAGTTTCCTCTACGGATGCTGCTGCTGTTTTTTCTATATTGGGTACGCGAGATATGAAGCTGAAGGCGAATATTGAGCCGGTGATTGAGTCGGAGTCTGGTAGTAATGATGTCGTGATCAACTCTTCGCTTTTATTTTTGTTAAAACTATTTAAATATCCGGACACTAGTCTTTATAGTGTAATTCCTTATTTTTTTCAAGAGATATTTATAGGTGCATTGGGGGGTGTTTTGCTTGGTTATTTTATGTGGTTTGTGATCAATAAGATCAATCTTACCTATCCTGGTCTTTATCTTGCATTGGTGCTTTCTATGATTTTTTTGGGTTATGCTGTAATTAATAGTTTGCACGGAAGTGGTTTTTTAGGGGTGTACATGGCTGCGATTGTGTTAAGCCAGAAGGATTTTATTCAGAAAAAAAGCCTTTTAAAGACCTTGAAAGGTCTTTCTTGGCTTATGCAAATTGGTATGTTTATTACTTTTGGGCTATTAGTAATACCTGGCAGGCTCATGGAGGTGAGTTATTGGGGCATACAGCTTTCATTTGTGCTTATATTTATAGCAAGGCCTATTGCTGTATTTGCATCTCTTGCTTATTCTTCATTTAAATTCAAGCATAAATTATTTATTTCATGGGTGGGTTTGCGGGGTGCGGTGCCACTTATTTTTGCGACTTACCTTTATAGTTTAGATCATCCACAAGCAAATACTTTATTTCATTTGGTTTTTTTTGTTGTACTAGTTTCTATTTCTTTACAAGGTACTACGCTTTATCCGCTTGCTAATTGGTTAAGATTAGAAGATGTACGCCAGCAAAAGCATAAAAGTATTTCAGAGTCTGCTGATGAGGTAAAGAAAATGTTAATAGAGTTGGTTGTGCCTGTGGGTTCTATTGTGCATGATAAGCCTATTGTAGAGTTAAATTTTCCTAAAAATGCACTTATCGCACTTATTCATAGAGACAAGCGTTATTTTACAGCACATGGCCAGACGGTTATTAAAGCTAATGATCGGCTTTTGATTATGATAAATGCTAAAAAGGATCTTGGGGCTATTAAGGAGAGTTTGGGTATTTAGAGAGGTAAGTTTTAGTAGAGTTGCTTAGTGAAAAACAGTTTTTTGGGTCTTCTTATTATAATGTACAAGAGGTGATGAAGTATTGATTTAGGTGTTTGGGTATTTGGCTATAATGGATTGGTAGCGTTTCATGGCGCGATTGTTCCATTGTATAATTAATTTTTGTCTATGAAGGGGATTGTGCCATTGTGCGGCTAGTGTTTGTAACTCTGCTTCGGTAAAGGGTGGGTGGGCTAGTAGTTTTACATCTTCTTGTTTGCATCCGTTTTGTATAATGACTTGCCAGGATTTTTTAAGCTTTTCGTGTGCAGTAATGCAGTATGCTTTAAAAATCGCTGAGACTACTGGGTATTGCTGGCCGGCTTTTTGTACATCAAGTTGTATAAAGTCTTTCTTTTTTACCTCGAAAGGATTGATGGCACTGGCTATGTGTGACTTGTTTACTTTTTCATAGGCTTTTTTATTTATGCCTATTCTTCCTATTGTAGCAGTTCTAGGCCCATTTGGTGTATTTTTTTTCAGCATGAGTAATTGTTGAAAGCTTGGGCTTAGTATGGATGCGATACAAAATTTTATTACTTTTTCTTCATTGGGAGCCCCCTTGAGTATGGCTATTGGGTCTGCATTGATGATGGTTTCACCTAGGGGTATCACGAAGTCTAGGTTTTTTTCTCCATGTATATAGATAGTGCTTTTGGCATAGAAATCATTACTTGGTGCGATAAGACCTACTCCTTGTATGATACTACTTGTGGCACTAGATGATTTGTCTAGGAATACTATGCTATTAGCGGCTATTTTGACCAGTAGCTCCCAGCCTTTTTCCCAACCATAAGATTCTAATATCATGGCGTATATGGTCCATATATTGCTTGACTGACAAGGGTCTACATTGACTATTTGTTGAAATAAATTAGGATCGGCTAGGTCTTGCCATTTGGTGGGTGGTTTGCGTTTAAGTTTTTTCAAAATGGCCTTGTTGTAAATCATGCCAAAACTGGAGAGTGAAGTGGCTATCCAGTTTTGGGTGCGAATTTTGGTATTTGATAGGGTTTCAGGTACATTTTCTTTTGTTTGTTGGTCAAGTAGTAGCGGGGCCAGGCGTTGTTGTTTTTCAAGCTTGTCAAAAATAATGGTACCTCCTCCCCATATGATGTCATACCCGCATGTGGTGCCTTTATTTTTTTTAAACTTGGCGTTTATTAGCTTTACGTTTGTGTTTTGGCCACCATGCTTTACCCATTCTACTTCTAGGTTGGCGTTAAATTTTTTTTTGAAAGCTGACTTTAAAAAAGGCACTACTAATTCTTTTATTTTTTCATTATGGGCTGCTACTATACTTATGTGGTAGGTTTTTTGCTTTGGAGGGAGGTGGGTTTTGTAATAAAAATAAGAGGCTGTACTAAATATTGTGAATAAGGTTAGGGATCGTGCTATTTTATGTGTATTTTTGTATAAAAGCATGGTTGAATTTCAAATGGTATATTTGATTATATTATTGTATTTAGCCAGGCTAAAATTAATGCTTTTTCTCAATTTAAAACTGGATTTGAAAATTAAATAGATTTTATCCAATCTAATTAATTGTAATATGGGTACAAGTGTGAACGCAAGAAAGAAGTGTCCATACTACAAAATCATCTTACGATTTACGATAGGCACCATCTACATGGTGAAAAAATGCAATTACAAATAGTATGAATTAATACTACGGTTTAAGTATATTTAATTGATGTTACATTTTAAAAAAAAATTATTTGTTTAAATTAAAATAGCTAATTATGTTTACCTTGTTATTTTAACATTATTATGTCTCAAACAATTCTTAAAAAATCATTATTTTTCTCTTTATTTCTGTCTATACTTAGTGCTTCTATAGTAACTGCAGATGAGCAAAAAGAAGGTGAAAAAAACAAATCAGAGGTGGAGCTTACAGAGGATGTAGAAGAAGGTGAAGAAAACAAGTCAGATGCTGACGCAGATGATGATGAAGCTAAAAAAGAAGCTAAAAAAAATACATTAAAAGCTGAAGTTGAAGCAGATATCGCCTCAAAAGAGGCTGCGCTAAATCTAAATGGCAGTTTCCATTACCAGTTGAACAAAGAGGGAGAAGATGCCAGATATGTTACATTTAATCTCATAGCTAGCAATCCTATTAATAGTGCATTAGACTTTGAAAAAATAGGCAAGGATTTTGGTGGGCATGCTGAAAGCTATCTTAACGGCAAAATAAAAAAGGTTAGTGTAAAATTTGAGTTCATCAAAAACAAAAAACAGGAGCTAGATGTAGTAATACAAAGAGCCAAGCCATCTTACAGTGAAGAAAAACGTGTAGGGTTATCTTGTGCATACAAAAATCACGATTATCAAATAGAGCTAGAAGGTGGTTTGCATGGCGGAGGGAAAGAAAACGTGCCTTCTGGTGTAAAGTTATTGACTTTAAAAGCCCAGAAGAAAAACCTTGTAGGTTCATATGGGTTAACTGTAAGCGGAGGGATTGTTTTTGGAAAAGAATTTAAGCTTCATAGCTTCTTAAAAGACTCTATGCACGTTGATGCCTTCAAGTATATTCCTGGGCTTGGATTAGAGATTAGCAAAGATAAAGAGAATAAAGACTCTGTGCTTAGCAGTATCAAAGTAAGCTTTGGGGGTTACAAAACTAAAACAGAGATTCATAGTACTACCAAAGAGACTACTGAGACTCTATTAAGTAAGGCTCCAGGTTTGAAATTCAATGTGGATTTTGATGGGGCTGTAGTGAAAAGACTAGTAGCAGATTATTTATTGAGCAGCATGAAAGAGTGGGATAATAAGCTCAAAAAATTTAGTGTTGGGGTTAACTTGCCTGTGAGTGCAAAATTCAAAGAGGATATATCTAAAAAGGATGAAAAAGCTGAGCATGTGCTTGTTGATCTTGGTCATAGATTTCAAATAAGTGCTTCATTGGCTTTTGAAGATGTATTTACAAAAGATGATGCAATTTCATTTGGCATTAATTTCTTGTGCAAAAGCTCTAAGCATTATACGCCTAAGTATAAATCAGGAACAGACGAAAAAGCTAAAACGGACACAGCGAATACATTTGGTTTCCAAGCTTCATACACTACTAAGTTTAATATTTTCGGTTAGTAGCTTTTTAGGTTTAATATCCATATACATTTTTAGTACTTATATGATACGCACATGTATCTAAAATACATAGAGATTTTCAGTGTTTGTGTTTCTTTAGGTACCATATGGTTAGGCATTAAACAACGCCCTTTAAGCTGGCTAGTTAGTATATTTATTACATTACTCAATTTATCCATTTATCATGAGGGGGCACTTTATGATAAATGGATAAGTGGGTTTATGTCCATTGCCTTTTCTATATATGGTTGGTACAATTGGCGACATGGGGGGAGGAATAATAGTGTATTAAAAACGATTACTAAGACGTCTCAGTCTCAGTTCATTTATATTGTGGCAGCTGGCATAGCCTTTGACTATATAGTGGCGCAAATATTGCTTTATTGTGATTCAAGCCTTCCTTATATTGGGGCTATATCTACTTTGCTGGTAATAATAGGTTTATGGATGAGTGCAAATAAGAAGTTAGAGGCTTACATAGTATGGTCTTTGCTCAATATCATTTCCATATATGTGCACTACCAGAAATCTTACCTCTGGTTTACCTTAAAGTATCTTGTATATCTTTTAAGCTCTTCATATGGATATATGGAGTGGCGTAAGCTCTACTTGGCGGATAGGGCAAATACAAGGGCTTGAATGTAAGAAAATATTTCTGGCACTAACTGTGCTTCATCGATTATTAAACCATCTCCCTTGTTTTTTAAAAAAGCAAGAGGTGCTGTTTTGGCTTTTAAGTGATAATCAGGTAGTTATAAGTTAAGATATTTATAGTTAGGAAATGCAAGTTTAGCCAAAGTAGTTTTTCGGATTGTCTAGGTCCCGATAAAGTGATAACAGGCATTAATTTTGAGGAATCTATTAATTCTTTTTCTCACCAGATGCCAGCACAAGATCGCTGTTTTATGATTGCTTAGTAGCTCTTTTTCTTTTAGCTGCAGGAGCTTGGTCAATAAGTGCAAGGCAACTTTCGAGGTTAAGCTTTTCAAGATCAGTGCCCTTAGGTATTTTTACGTTCCTTTCAGACGTTTTAAGATACACCCCCCACCTACCTTGGCATAATTGTATAAGCGGTTCTTTTTGAAAAGTCTTCACAATTTTTTTAGCCTCAGCCTCACGCTGAGCTTTGATAAGCGCTACAGCCTCCTCTAGTTTGATAGTATACGCACTTAGCTCTTTGCCTAAGCTATAAAACCTATTTTGATGTTTTACATAAGGGCCATACCTCCCTATTTGAGCGATGATAACCTCCCCTTCAAAATCCCCCACCTCCCTAGGTAGCTCCAAGAGCTTCAAAGCGTCTTTTAGGGTAATGCTTTCTACAAATTGGGATTTAGGAATGCTAGCAATGCGTGGTTTCTCATCTGCATCCATAGCACCCAGCTGTACAAGCGGCCCATAACGCTTACTGATTCTAGCCAATACCGGCTTGCCTGTTTTAGGGTCTTTCCCCAGCTCACGTATAGTGACAGGCGTATAGGTATTAGGGGCAAGTGCCTTTACTATTTGTGGGGAAAATGACTGATAAAACTCACTGAGCATAGCCTGCCAATTTTGTTTATTTTGAGCTATTTCATCCAGCTTAGTTTCCACATGAGCTGTAAACTGATAGTTAGTAATGTCAGCAAAATGCTCGTTCAAAAAGTCATTAACCACCAAAGCCATATCTGTAGGGAAAAGTTTATTTTTAGCAGCCCCAAAGTTTTCTTCCTCTTTTCTACCCACCACTTTGCCCTTTTCCAAAGTAAAAACCCGATAGCTACGCAATTTACCAGGCCGCGTATCTTTGATTACATAGCCCCTTTGTTGTATAGTAGAAATAGTAGGTGCGTATGTAGAAGGGCGTCCTATCCCCTCCTCTTCTAAACGCCTGACAAGACTAGCCTCTGTATAGAGACTGGGAGGTTTAGTAAAGCATTCTTTAGCCTCAAGGTCATTTAGAGAAAGCAACTGCCCCACCGCTAGCTTTGGCGATGCTTTCCCAGCTTCAGCCTCATATTGATATGCTGCCAAAAAGCCTTTAAAAGCAATGATCTCCGCCTGGCTTACCAAATTTTTTTCACTGGTAGAAATCCCTATCAATGTAGTAGTCTTATCAATTTTAGCAGCCGTCATCTGTGAAGCCATAGCCCTTTGCCATATGAGCTTATAAAGCCTTTGCAAACTAGCATCCTCACTGACCACCTCTGCACTAAACCTTGTAGGCCGTATAGCCTCATGGGCCTCTTGGGCTGTAGCAGATTTAGTCACATAGCTCCTTGGGGTATGATAGTCAGGACCATAAATAGCTAAAATCGTTTTTTTAGCCTGTGCAAGTGCCTCTTTAGCAAGGTACGTAGAGTCAGTACGCATATAGGTAATATGCCCCTGTTCATAAAGCTGCTGGGCAAGACGCATAGCCCTACTCACCGAATAGCCAAGCTTTTGGCTAGCTTCTTGCTGTAGGGTAGACGTAGTAAAAGGCGCAGAAGGCTTTCTAGTAAGCGTAGTTTTTTTAAGCTCTTTTATCGTAAAGACCGCACCTACACAACTTTGTAAAAAACTTTTTGCACCCTCTGCATCCCCTATACGCTCAGTAAGTTCAGCATCTAACACGATATCTTTACCAACCCCTAATGCTGCCCTGACCCTAAACCCACTCACAGGCACAAATGCCTGAATGGCTCTTTGCTTATCTACAATCAACTTTACAGCTACAGATTGCACCCTTCCTGCAGAAAGCCCAGTTTTGATTTTCTTCCATAATATAGGCGAGATGTCATACCCTACTAGCCTATCTAACACCCTGCGCGCCTGTTGGGCATTTACCAAATCCATATCTATCTCACGAGGATGATCAAGTGCCTGCTTGATAGCCTGCTTGGTAATCTCCCTAAAAAAAATACGCTTAGTACGTGCCTGATCTAGCTTAAGTGCCTGCGTAAGATGCCACGATATAGCCTCCCCCTCACGATCATCATCAGTAGCTAAAAGCACCTCTTTGGCTTCATGCGTAGCTTTTTTTAACTTTTCTACCAAACCTAACTTATCAGTATTAATTACATAAGTAGGCTTAAATCCATTTTTTACATCAATCGCCAACTCTTTTTGAGGCAAATCTCTGATATGACCATTGCAAGAAGCCACTTGATAGCCAGCCCCAAGATATTTTGAGATAGTAGTGGCTTTTACAGGAGACTCTACGATAACAAGCTTGTAAGACATAGTTTCTTATTGATAATAACCCTTAAATCTACAGCTGCCTACTCAATATTTTGAATATTTAGCCTGATAAAAAATGCCTATTTAATACTTTTAATCACTTTTTGTCAACCTAAACTACAAAGAAATTGCAACCTAAATCCCAAGCATAGTAAGGCGAACAAATAGACACCCCTACCAAAAAAAGTAAACATATCCCCAATACCCTGCGTATATTAGTCCCCATCTTGTATATTCAACCACTGAATTCACCAAGCCAAAAGCCTAGCTAAAAATGCTGAAAAGACTTTTGAAAAACAAAAAAAGTAAACTTCGCTACGCTTCAGCCACAAGTGAATACTTAGCCCAATACAATAAAACATAGCTTGCATAAGCTAAACTTAAATTTGGTATTTCATATGATGCAATTTAAACTCCAATCACCCTACCAACCTAAAGGCGATCAACCCCAAGCTATTGATGAACTGGTAGCAAGTATTGAAAGCGGCGCACCAGCGCAAACGCTTTTAGGAGTAACTGGTTCTGGAAAAACCTTTACTATGGCCAATGTGATAGCTAGGCTCAATAGGCCCACATTGATCATGAGTCATAACAAGACGTTGGCAGCTCAGCTGTATAGTGAGTTTAAACAGTTTTTCCCAAAAAATGCTATAGAGTACTTTATCTCCTACTACGATTACTACCAGCCAGAGGCTTATATGCCACTGAGTAATGTCTACATAGAAAAAGACCTTTCCATTAATGAAGAGCTGGAAAAAATGCGTTTGAAAACAGCCTCTTCACTACTTTCAGGCAGAAGAGATCTCATTGTCATCTCCTCTGTAGCCTGCATCTACGGCATGTCCAATCCAGCAGAGTTTGGCCAAAATGCCCTTACTATAAAAACGGGAGATATCGTTTCGCAAAAAAAGTTTTTGCTTACCCTTGTAGACCTTTTATACAGTCGCGATGAAGTAGATTTCAAAGCCGCTACCTTTAGAGTGCGCGGAGATACCGTAGATGTGTATTTGGCCTATACAGACTATGCTTACCGATTTATATTTTTTGGAGATGAAGTAGAAGAAATCTATGCCATAAATCCCAATACAGGCCAGCAAACAGCCAAAGAGTCTATTGTCACCATCTTTCCAGCCAACTTATTTATCACCAACAAAGCAGTGATGCAACAGGCTATGCATGAGATAAAAACAGACTTAAATAAGCAAGTGGCTTTTTTTCATAATCAGCAAAGAACCATAGAAGGTGATCGGCTCAAAGAGCGTACAGAGCTAGACCTAGAGATGATGGCAGAGCTAGGCTACTGTTCAGGCATAGAAAACTATTCACGCTATTTTGACAGACGCCAACCAGGACAGCGCCCCTACTGCCTCCTAGATTACTTTCCCGAAGACTACCTCCTCTTTGTAGACGAAAGTCATGTCACCTTGCCTCAAGTACGCGCCATGTGGGGAGGAGACAATGCCCGCAAAAAACACTTGGTAGATTACGGCTTTCGCCTGCCGGCTGCCATAGACAATAGACCCTTACACTTTGCCGAGTTTGAGCAAGCTACCCGCCAAGCCATCTTTGTCAGTGCTACACCCGCAGACTATGAGCTAGCCAAATCACAAGGCATTGTAGTAGAGCAAGTAGTACGCCCCACAGGCTTACTAGACCCCCAAATCTTCATTAAGCCCACCAAGCATCAAATAGACGATCTCCTTACTGCCATACATGAACGCATTAAACGCAAAGAGCGTGTCCTAGTCACCACATTGACCAAACGCATGGCCGAAGAGCTCACCAAATACCTAATACGTGCCCGTGTCCCCTCACGTTACCTACACTCAGAAATCAAAACCCTAGAACGCGTCGCCATTTTAGAAGATTTACGCAAAGGGAAATTTGACGTACTCGTAGGCGTCAACCTATTAAGAGAAGGCCTTGACCTGCCTGAAGTATCCCTCGTAGTCATTTTAGATGCAGACAAAGAAGGCTTTCTCCGCAATGTCCGCTCACTGATACAAACCATAGGCAGAGCAGCCAGGCATGTAAATGGGCAAGTGATTATGTATGCCGATAAAATCACTGAATCCATGCAATCTGCTATTGATGAAACCAATAGAAGGCGTGCCAAACAAATGCAACACAATGAGACACACGGCATTGTCCCTACTGCTGTAAAAAAAGCCCTTAGCTCTTTAGTACACCAAAACAACCTCCCTGATTCTATCCCCTACCAGCTGCCAGAAGACACTACAGCCATAGCTGCAGAAGAGCAGGCTACTTATCAAAGCGCTTCGAATATTAAAAAACAGATGGCTGCGTTAAAGCGAAAAATGAAGCAGGCTGCTAGTGCTATGGATTATATCAAAGCACAAAAGATTAAGGATGAGCTTGAAGCATTAGAAAGTCTTCTTTCTACCCAAAAATAAGGATAGAAAAGCAACTTTTTTACTATCTTCTAGTGGGGGTTTACATTATGAAAATGATGAATAACAAATTACCGGCAAAAATTTTTAACTGTTTCTCTTTAAAATAAACCTAAACCATACTCTGGAGAAACCACCCACCTGTAGCCAAAACGGCATTTAGCGATACGTGTGTTGCTTCGCTTAAACTAAATTTTTCATCACTTGATTGATTAGTTGTCACAGCGTCATCATTTTTTTCTTCGTCTTTTTCATCTTCATTTGAGCTTGATTGATGATTAGTCACTAGGGACTTATCTATACTGTGATTGGTAGATTGTTTTTGATTTTCTAAGCAAAACGATTCATAGGTATGCTCGTTATACACACCACAAGGACGTATACTGTTAATATCACGTTCAGGCATAAGCTTTCTGCAAGAAAACATAAAGGTGATAAATGGAGGCTTTTCTGGGTCTGTGTTTATTTCTTTCTTGTTTAGCTCTTTATTTGCAAATTTGTTAAATCCTTCTTGTATTTGTTTTTTTAATATAAAAAGCTGACTATCCTCATTTTTAGAGGCTAAAAGTTGTAGTTCATTACCTATTGTATAAGCGCATGATTGGCAAAGATCTCGCGTAGTATGAAGATGAATAATGCATCCTAGTATAGGATAGTGTTTTTCTTTTTCAAAAGCTGACTTATTTATCAATGTACAAGGATTTTTTTGTGAGAATAAGGCTCCTCAGCTGAAAAGTGAAGTAATACAAAAGAATCATCTAACAAACAAAACAGAAAAAGCGTTTGAAAAAGAAATTACAAAATTCAGCAAAAAATTTTTAAACTTAAATGCCTGCACACCAAATATTGCTCAAAAATTTGGCATACCCCATCTGCCTCTTTCATTTTTAATAGCTCTTCTATTGTTACAGTGTTCATAGTATATCAATATATGTCTTGACTACAAAGATATAGCGTCTCTGTTATAGTAGTCCTACATTGGGCACGGTTCTTTAATTGCCTTTTTCAGGATTTTATTTTTTAAGAAAATAAAATTACATTTGTCCCACAATTCTTTAATCAAAAATAAAACTATTTAAATATAATTATATGAAGAAATACCTTTTTCCTTTTTTTGTAATATTTGCTTCTGC
>JBCCHA010000017.1:0-11199 GCA_039028995.1 Bacteroidota bacterium
TCAAAACGCTAAAAAAGTCGCCAAACCAAAAAGGGGTAAACTTAAAACAAACAAGTAATCACCTATTTTGCATAGCTATAGGTAGCCTCTATAGCTGATCGGAATTCGGCTATCAATGGTTTTGTCATTGCGGTTGGTGCAATTTGTTGTAATGGGTTCATAATATTACTTTGGTTTTAAGGATCTAATACTCCCTTAGTTTGATACATTTGATGAGCCAGCATATACACAACGACTGCATCTATATAAGTGGAGTTGTATATGAGGTGGATGATAAATTTTTTCTCATACAAAAGGTTATAAAAATCCCTGTCTTGGCTATGGAAAAAGGGAAAATCTGCCAGTGCGGCTTTTTTCAGTCTCCTTACTATAACACTGCTGTTTTCAAGCTTGATCGTATACAGGTCTAGTTTTGCCAAAGCTTCTGGTTGTAAGGGGCTATTTAAGAAGTCTATGACTATAGATTTATGCTTAAAAAGGCTGTCATGGGGATTCGGTAAGTCTATGATTTGGTTTTTTGATAGATTTGGGAGTGAATATAATAGACTAACGTGGATGGTTTACCAAGATACACATGCTATAGTGAAAAGGCAAAACCGGATATAGGTAAGCATTGGCAGGTAGCGCTTACAAGCCAAAGACTTTCTAGCTTGATGATGTACCATCTAGCAAAGGTAAAAAATAAGTTTTTGCCTTTAGTAAACATCAAAACACCTCTTATATTTGCCATCTGAACCCCATTCGCTATTCATCTAACCCACAGATATGCAAAGAACAATCATTCAAGATTTACCAACTAGACAAGTAGGTAGCCACATCAAAGTTAAAGGCTGGGTAGCTCACAAACGGATGAGCAAACATGTGGCCTTTCTCATGCTACAAGACGGAAGTAGCCAAAAACCATTTCAGATTGTAGCAGACCCAAAAGCGTATGCAGAAACCTTTTGGACTTCTGTCACAGTAGGAAGCAGTATAGTGGTAGAAGGCAAGATAGTAGCATCACAAGGAAAAATACAGGGCAAAGAGTTACAAGCTAGTGCAATAGCGCTTTTAGGCAAAGCCTCTGCCACAGCCTACCCCTTACAGCCTAAGCGGCATAGCCTAGCCTTTTTGCGTACTATAGATCACTTGCGTTTTCGTACCCAAACCTTTAGAGCCCTATTTCGCATTCGCCATCAAGTCAGCCAAGCCATACATCAGTTTTTTGATAGCAAGGGATTTTGCTATATCCACACGCCGATTATCACAGGATTAGATGCAGAGGGTGCAGGAGAGCTTTTTAGTGTGCATACGCCTACCAAAAATGAAGCTTCTTCTTTTTTTGGGAAACCTGCTTACCTGACTGTATCTGGCCAGTTAGCTGCTGAAGCTGCCGTATTAGGACTAGGGAAAGTATATACTTTCGGGCCTACTTTTCGGGCAGAAAACTCCAATACCACCCGTCATTTGGCAGAGTTTTGGATGGTAGAGCCAGAGATGGCTTTTTGTGATCTTAAAGATTGCATACAGGTAGCAGAAGCCCTCTTAAAGCATATTTTTGAGTGGGTAGGGGATAAATGTAAAGACGAGTTAAGCTTTTTAGACACCACGTATGCGCTTGATGACAAAGCGAAAAAGCAAGGCCATTTGTGGACTAGGTTAGCAGATCTATGTGAAACGCCTTTTATGACGATTAGCTATGAAGAGGCTTTTAGGCTACTTCATGAAGTGAGCACAGCACACCCTACTGCCTTTACGTATCCTATGGACCATTGGGGCAAAGATTTGCAGACTGAGCATGAGCGTTACCTAGTAGATCACTTTAAAAAGCCGCTGGTGGTGACTGACTACCCCAAAGCTATCAAGCCTTTTTATATGAGGGAAAATGAAGACAAGAAAACAGTGGCTTGTATGGATATCCTACTGCCTGGCATAGGAGAGGTAGTAGGTGGATCGCAACGTGAAGAGCGTTATGATAAGCTTGTTGGGGCTATGGAAAATAAGCAAATGGATATGAGTGGGCTAGATTGGTATCTAGACACTAGGCGCTTTGGCAGTGTAGTACATAGTGGTTTTGGGCTAGGCTTAGAAAGGCTGGTACAGTTTATCACAGGGGTAGAAAACATACGCGACACCATTCCCTTCCCCCGTACACCAGGCCATGCCAAATGCTAAATGGGCCAATCGGCTGCCCTGATGAGCCACTAGAGGCTATAAGGAGGGTGTGCTTATTACTTCACCCAATGGCTTTGGGCATCATGGCGCTAATAAGTGTGCCAAGATTTACCAATGTAGCGCCTATGTACAAGGTAGACTGGTTGATTTGGTATCTTGATGTAGAGAATGGTTGATTGAGCTTATGCTTATTATTTTCTTCAGATTGAAGCAGCGGGGCAATAGCTACTGAATGATACCCATTTTTCCAAAAAACAGGATTTGCTTTTGCTTCTTCTAGGCCTTTTTGGGTGACAAAAAGCCCATCAAAAATGTCTTGTTTCTTTTCTACTATAAAGAGGGTGTGGATGTGCGCGATCTGATACCCGCGATGAGTCAACAAGTCTTGATTGATCTTTTCGAGCAGCTGCATAGGCGTAGAGGATGTATGGCCCCTATAAGTTTTTTGCATGAGTGAAAACTTAATATCAGTGCGTTGTTGAGTAGCCAGGCGTTTAAGCAGAGTATACTTACTAGTCTGACTGCGAATATCATGGTCATATACAGCTACATTAATTTGCAGGGTGTGACTTTGAGGGGCTTGTGCACTATGCACTACCGAAAAGGAGGCAATGACTGTAAGTATAGCTTGTATTTTTTTCATGATTTTCCTTTTAAAAATAAAAGACAAAGTTATGAAAAAACTGAATCGGATCCTATAGATGTAGGCATCTACTTTTTATTCAAAAGATTTTCGCCTTCTAACGGTAGTGTAGACAGCCATTGTACCCCCTATGAGGAAAAATAGCAATATGAGGATGTCTATAGTTAAGTTAATCCTGCTTGCATGCTGGTTGCTTGGCAGCAAGTGAGCCCACTCGTAGCCCATTTGTTTTTTCGCTAAAATTTGTTCAATCCTTGTAACCACCTCATCTTCCCAGCCTAATTTTTGAAGGATGTCTAAACCATCGGTACCAGAAAGCCTTCCTTTGGCTATCTTGTAAGTATAGGAGCCGGTGTCAGAATCGTAACCCGTAGTATAGTTAGTAAAGCCTTTCATTTTTTCTTGTTTAGCAAGCTCAATCAACATAGGGTCGTGTATGGCTAAGCAGACCATGCAGTTTTGATGTTTAATGAGGGATTCAAGATCCGCCAAGTTAGTAGCGGAAACTTCATCACCACGATTTTTACCCCCTAAAGGCTCGTCAAAAAATATGGCTATGTTTTTTCCTGCTTGTGAGGAAGCTTGTACTTTCTGTCGAATTTGCAGTCTTTTTTTCGCAGCTCCCATATAGGAAGAAGTCATGGCTGCAAAGTCTTCTGTTTCTTTACCTGCATAAATGATATGGTCTGTTTCAAAGGCTTGTGCTTCTTCCCCAAAAGCTGTTCTAAAGGTTTGCATGAAAACCAGAGAGTGCATGACGGAGACTAGCATGCTAGTTTTGCCACTACCGGTTTTTCCTTCTATACAAGCTACTTGATCTGGCGTGGTATTTAAAGCGCCTAAGGCAAAATCATTTTTTACTTTTTCCCCTTTTACTAAAGGCGTATACATGGCTTTGATAGCTACGCCAGGCTTTTTGCCTTTGTGCATAGTAGCTAAGCAGATTTTATTTTCTACTAAGCCTTTTTCAGATAGATATACATGCTGGCCAAGGGTTTGAAACACGTGTAGAGAAGCTAAGCCTAGCATGGCTTTGATGATGATCTGGTGATATTTGTCAGGCAGGTGGTAATATCTTTGGAAGTTGACTAACCGATCTTCTATTACATTGTAACGAGGGTTGATGACATCGAATGTAGACAGCTCTCTATCTGACATGTTTTCTATGTTTTTAAATAGCTTTCTTAACTTTTTAGTGCGTACAAGCTTTTGCATGGCTTGTAGGGCAGGCCCATCAATCTCCTTAGCCAAATCAGGGTTTTGTGCGATGATATTACATACCCTTTCGATAAGCCTAAAGAGCTTAGCTTGAGGCCTTAAAAACTTATCTAAGCTGTTAGAGATGTTTTGCCATGTTTTAAGCGTATGTATGATTTGGTCTTTGAGTAGCCAGAGTTTCAAGATAGATCTAGAGAACTCTATGATGCAGTGATAGGGCCAGTCTATAATAAGGGTGGCCCATGAGAACCAGTATATCCATGGGTTGCTTAGGTTGAGCTGATGTACAGGGTCGTAAAAAAGGCTGTTTTCTAGTCTTTCTTGCATGGTTTCTCCCCCATCTATGAAGGCGCTATACCAAGTGCCTTGTTTATGTAATGCACGCTTTTTGAGTGCTTTAAAACGCTTTACAAAAAAATCAAATACTATAAAAGAGATGCGCTCACGAGGCTTTTGTCTTATCTCAAACATGATGTAGTCTTCCGAGCCTCTAGCTCTTTGGGGGAGTAGGCCAAACCAGCTAATCACAAATCGCCCTGTGTTGAGCACGGTTTTGATAGGGATAAGGTTAAAGATGGCTTCTGTAACTAGTTGGAGTAGCTCAAAGGTGAGCTTGAAAAATTTATGGATTTTTACACTGGGGTTGGATTGCAATAGATCTTTTTCTTCTACCCAGCCTATGGCTATAAGCCACCAAAAAAACACGTCGTGTACAAAGCTGATGAGTGACATGGTTTTTTTGATGAGGCCAAGAGAGAGAAAGTCTTTGGCTTGAAACATCGTAGTCATGTAAAAAGCACTTTCAGTATCTGGTTGTTTAAAAATACTATCGAGCATAATGGCTTCTTTTGTGTGCTTTTTAAAAGCCTTAATATACTTCGCATAAGTTTCGCTTCTGGCCATG
This sequence comes from Bacteroidota bacterium, assembly GCA_039028995.1. Lineage (GTDB taxonomy): Bacteria > Bacteroidota > Bacteroidia > Cytophagales > Amoebophilaceae > JBCCHA01. The sequence continues at coordinate 4,920 of JBCCHA010000017.1, forward strand.
TCATTATTAGCAGCTAGGAGCATTTGTACAAAAGCTAATCTGGACCAGGAGAAGTCCAGCCCTATCTCCTGCATAGCAGTATTGGCTAAACTATGGGTGGGATACAGTTTGGAGCCTTTGGATATGTTGAGGTTGGCAAAGCTCTGCCTGTCTAGCAAAAAACTACTTTTGTCAAGGGAGCCTATTAAGTCTCCTAAGACTTCATTGCCTACTTTGTAAAAATAAGAATGCGCCAGTATGTTATATATCTCACTGGCACTAGAATTTCTTTGTGCATTGATATACTCCGCTACTCTTCTTTTGTGCGCTATCTGGTTTTCACTCACTTTAATACGCAAAGTTTTTTTCTTTTTTTTGGCAGGCCTTGTAAGACTTACTGGATCTTGTTCTACTTTGATTGCTGAGGTTTTTTTCTTTTTAGATAAGGCTTTTTTAGGGGACTTGGCAGCCTTATTAGCCTTGCTGAGGCTGGACTTTGCCTGGGTGTAGGGCATGGATGTAAAGTGACAAAGTGCGAAAAGAAGGCCTAGATAAAAGTATTTTTTGGGTGAAAAAATAGTGAAGCTAAACATAATGGAGATTTTGTTAGATAAGCCTTGAAAGGCTTAATTACATAAAGCCAAAAGTAGAGGAAAATCCTTATTGTTCAAAACCTAATCTACTTTTCATACCTGATCACTTGCCCATATTTTATTTTTTTCATTCTATCTTTGAAGAAGATTTTTTTACTATAGTATGCAGATAGAACACATTCAACTTACTTTACCTAATCAACAAATATTGCCATTTAAAAAAGGCATCACAGCGCTAGAAGTGATGAAGCACCCAGCTGTAACCCTGCAGGGCAAGGCATTGTATGTAAAAGTAAACAATGCAGTTTTTGATTTGAAGAGGCCTATTCAAGAAAACGCACATATAGAGTGGGTGTGTTGGGAAAGCACCGCGGGTAAGGTATTCTTTGGTCAAGTCACGGCTTACTTATTGGGCACCGCACTTAAAAGGCACTATCCTGATGCGAAAATACTGGCTATGAAAGCGGATGAAAAGGGGTTTTATTGTGAGGTAGACTTTCAGGGAATGGGTTTTGAAGGCAAAGATTTGGCTAGGATAGAGGCTGAGATGAGCATATGGACGCAAGCTAAGATTAGTAGTGAGTGGTTTGACACAGAGGGAGACTTGAAGGGAAATGAGCAAGGCGGGCTTACTGGGCAAGTATTCCAGGCTGAAGGCCAAGCACTTTCGGGGGTGCAGTATGCCTTCGGGGAAATCACGCTGAAAGTGCCAATAGCTTTGCTGCCTGATACTGGCTATATCAAAGGGTTTAAACTACTCAATATGGCTGGGGTGTATTGGCAAGGCAATGCCAACCAAAAGCAAGTCACCCGTATTTATGGCATTAGCTTCCCCGAAAAAGCTTTGCTCAAAGCATATTTTGCCTTGATAGAAGAAGCTAAAAAAAGAGACCATCGTAAGCTCGGGGCCAGTTTAGAATTTTTTACCTTTTCAGACCAAGTCGGGCTCGGCTTGCCGCTTTGGCTACCTAAAGGAGCTTTTTTGCGTGAGGGGCTCATGCAAGTACTTGGCGAGAAGCTAGAAAAGGCAGGTTTTGCTTTTATTAAAACACCTCACATTGCACATAAAAATCTTTATGTCACCTCCGGGCACTATCAGAAATATAGCGAAGATACCTTTCAGGCCATGCATACCCCGCAAAAGGATGAAGTCTTTTTGCTTAAGTCTATGAACTGTCCCCACCACTGCCAAGTGTACCAAAGCAAGCCACGATCTTATAAAGAGCTGCCCATTCGCCTAGCGGAGTTTGGTACAGTATATCGCTACGAAAAGCATGGAGAGCTACATGGCCTCATTCGTACACGTTGCTTTACCCAAGATGATGGGCATATATTTTGTATGCCTTCCCAAATTAAGCAAGAGCTCATAGCTAGTGTACAACTAATTATAAGCGTATTCAAAGCATTTGGTTTTGAAAAATACAGTGCACAAATATCCGTGCGCGACCTGGCTAACCTTGAAGGGTATATAGGAAGTAAGGCCAATTGGGATCTTGCTGAGCAAGCCCTTGTACAAGCTGCTGATTTTTGTGGATTGGCTACCACCGTGCTTGAGGGGGAGGCCGCTTTTTACGGGCCAAAAATAGATTTTATGGTAGAAGATGCACTAGGCAGAGCCTGGCAGCTAGGCACTGTACAGCTAGACTATCAGCTGCCCCAACGTTTTGGCCTCACCTATACAAGTGCAACACATACCACAGAAAGGCCAGTAATGATACATCGGGCCGCATTAGGCTCTTTAGAGCGGTTTATTGGCATCCTATTAGAGCATACAGGAGGCAGGCTACCCTTGCGGCTTTGTCTAGAGCAAGTAAGCATACTGCCTATTGCTACCAAATATATAGCCTATAGCCAAAAGATAGCCCAAATGCTCAAAGCACACGGCATACGGGCCAAAGTAGACACCCGTGAAGAGAAAATAAACCGAAAAATACGCGATGCCGCTGTCAATAAAACGCCTTATATGCTTGTCATAGGGGAAAAAGAAATCGCTACTAAGCAGGTAGCTGTGCGTAAGCAAGGGCAGCCTGCACAAAAAATAATGGGCATACCTGAGCTCCTAGACTTGCTAGCTTTAGACGTAGATGAGCTAATCAATAAAGTAGACTAAAATTTGTTTTCTATACAAATACATGTAGATTTGTAGCCTATTTAACTTTTTTTAATTACATAAATTATGCAAATTTTATTTAAACTTAGAAGAATACTTTTATTTACGGCCCTTTTTGTAGCCATGCATTCGCCTGGCTTACAGATAAAGGCTTCTGGTACTAATAATGAAAGGAATCTTGAACAACTACTGAGTGAATATGGTGAAGAAATAAATAACATCCAAGAAGAGGTTGACCTTGTTAATATGGTGGAAAATAAAGGGCTAACAAAGAGTGAACATGAGGCAATTAGTAGCATGTTTCAAAAAGATCAAAATGGTTCATTCATCATAGAGAAAAAGAAAAAAGAAATTACAATAAATGCATTGGTAAGAGTTAATCCTAATGCTGGTGCTGGTGCTGCTGGTGATGTTTTTGATGGTGTTGGTGTTGGTGATAATTTAGACAAGGTAAAAATAAGAATGATTCCAAATGGTGTAAATGTTGATGGTGTTCGTGTTCGTGTTGGTGATGGTGTTGGTGTTGGTGTTGGTGATGGTGTTCGTGTTGGTGTTGATGGTGTTCGTGTTGGTGATGATGGTGTTGATGATGGTGATGGTGATGATGGTGATGATGATGGTGATGATGATGGTGATGATGATGATGTTGGTGATGATGTTGGTGATGGTGATGGTGGGGTTAATAAAGAAATAGGAGGCAAGAATGAGGATAGTGATACTCCTACAATAGGAGGCAAGAATGAGGATAGTGATACTCCTACAATAGGAGGCAAGAATGAGGATAGTGATACTCCTACAAGTGGACTTTCAGAAAAAGACATCAGGAAAATCATTGCTGAAATGATTGAAAAAGCGATAAAACCTATAGCAGATCAAATACAAGCCCTCGACACCACAGTACAGGATGTCAAAAATAATCCTGACACACTTAGGGCAGTGCTAGAGGTAAATGAAGATAGGATTAGCAATTCTATTATTGAAGCTGCAAAAAATAACAAAGATGAGCTCCGACCAGTGATAGGTGATATGGGAAAAGAAGATCATAAAATCTTAGATGGCAGATACCAGATAGCTGCTTCCACAGGCCTGGTAACAACTTCTGTAGCCCTAACTAAAGTAATAGACTCCCTCGTAGCAGTAAACTCTTCTGAAGAAGAATACACTGAAGAAGAAGCGGAAGAAGCTGGTAGTGAAGTGTCTGAAGATCAAGACAATGCATAAAAAATATTTGTTAACTTGTAAAAGAAATTTTTAAAAAAACTTAGATTATGTCAGATACACAAAATTATATCAAACAAATAGAAGAGCTTGTAGCAAACTTGAAAGTAGATTATGCCAAGTTTGAAGAAAGTAATAACAAAACAGCTGGTACACGATCAAGAAATTACTTGCAACAGCTTAAAAAGCTTTCTCAAGAACTTAGAATGCATATTCAAGAAACAAAAAACAAGCAAAGCAATACATAACTGAAAGTTATTTATTCCTAAAAAAGAGGCGCAAAAATTTATTTTTGTGCCTCTTTTTTATTTTTTAACCCCATAACCCAACTTACTGATTGTCAAGTAATTTAAATCTACGTAACACCTCCACAAGCGGATCTAAATCTATCGATTTGGGCAAATACGTATCCACACCAGAATTTTCAGCCAACTCATTATCCTCCTCTAAATGATACAGAGAAGTATGACCTATGATAGGTTTAGTATAGCCCATCTTGCGTAGCTTTCGCGTAGCCTCACGGCCATTCATCACAGGCATTTTCATGTCCATAATAATCGCATCATACTTGATATTCCTTGCCACCCTTTTTACAGCATAAGCCCCATTCAGCACCCATTGGTAGTCAATTCCCAGCTCCTCAAGTTTGCCCCAAATATGACTTGCCCACAACTTGGCATCATCTACAATAAGAATTTTTTTTTTCATTTCTTAGATAAATAAACTTTTTTTAAAAATATATATACAACTAAAATAGACCAACCTAAGAAAATAACATATTGATTTAGCCCTATTTTTTACAAAAACTATATTTACAGAACCATAAAGCACCAAGCCCCTCAAATCTTACCCTTAAAAACCAGACCTATTTACCTAATCTACTTCCTTATGACTGACCAAAAAATAAAAATTTACAATACACTAAGCAGAAAAACAGAAGACTTCCAACCCATACAACCACTGAAAGTAGGCCTATACGTATGCGGGCCCACCGTATACGGGCCCGCACACTTAGGCCATGCACGCAGTGCAGTATTTTTTGACATAGTAGTAAGAACCTTTAAGCACCTACACTACCAAGTAAAGTACATACGCAACATCACAGACGTAGGCCACCTAGTTGGCGAAGTAGACCAAGGAGAAGATAAAATAAGCCGCATAGCCCGCATAGAACAAATTAGCCCTATGCAAGTAGCCTACAAATACACCCAAAGCTATGAAAAAGACCTACAAGCCCTACATGTACTCCCCCCCGATATCGCACCTTTGGCCAGCGGGCATATCACTGAACAAATAAACTGCGTAAAGCACCTCCTGAAAAAAGAATACGCCTACCTGGTAAATGGATCTGTATATTTTGACATCGCTAAATACCATGCCAAAAACAACTATGGCATACTCTCCGGCAGAAAAATACAAGACCTAATTAGCGGCACACGCCTACTGGCACAACAAGGAGAAAAAAAGAATCAACTCGACTTTGCCCTATGGAAAAAAGCAAAAGCAAACCACCTGATGAGATGGCCCTCCCCATGGGGAGAAGGGTTTCCCGGATGGCATTTAGAGTGCACAAGCATGAGCACTAAATACTTAGGTCCCAATTTTGACATACACGGAGGAGGCCTAGACCTATCATTTCCTCATAACGAATGCGAAATCGCACAAAGCCAAGCCCTACACGGCATGCCCCCTGCCAACTATTGGATGCATAACAACCTAGTGACTATCGCCAATGAGAAAATGAGTAAGTCAGCCGGCAACTTCATTACACTTACAGACTGCTTTCAAGGCACACACCCCCTCCTTAGCCAAGCATACCCCCCTATAGTAATTCGCTTTTTTCTTTTACAAGCCCACTACAGAACCCCATTAAGTTTTTCTGACCAAGCAGTACAAGCCGCCAAAAAAGGATATTACAAGCTACTCAACACCTATAAAACCCTACAAAGCATACATTATCCCACCCTAGCTAGCCCCCATGCACAAGAAAACCAACTCAACCTCACACTTAGCCACCTATGCCACAATGCCTACCAAGCCCTCTACAATGACTTCAACACAGCCCAAGCAATTGGCTACCTTTTTGATATCGCCAAATACATTAACGCCATAGATACCCAACAACTCTCCATCCACCAAATCCCACTACCCACTTGGCAAAAAGTAAAAACAACATACTTCGCCTTTTTTGAAGACCTATTAGGACTCAACAAACCCCCAGCCATAGATGCAGCGATCCCGCGGATGACGTATCGCTCGAGATCCGAATTCAAACCAGGAGTCACTTTCGGATAAATGGTAGCCGTTGCGCGTTGACGGAATAAGCGAGCTGGATAATCCGTCACGCGACGTTTGCTCGAAAACCAGAGCGTCCGCTTCA
>JBCCHA010000018.1:0-10574 GCA_039028995.1 Bacteroidota bacterium
CCCATTCTAGACAAAATTTTAACACCTATACCAACCAAAAAACACAAAAATACATTTTGTATCAAAAATGTTTAATATTTTGATACAAAACATTCACATTTTTGATGTATGAAAAAACATAAAGGAGAAGTAATAGAATTTGCTACAAGAAACAGTGGGTATTCCCTTCAAGAAGTCGCCAAACGCATGGGTATAAGTAGAAGTACTTTATACAATCGTTTTGGTGAAATGAACATAAATGACGACTTTATCCGTAAACTCTCTAAAGTCATACACCACGATTTTTCTGAAGAACTGCCCTACCTACAAAACCAAGATCGGCCTCAACAAGTACAAGAAGCACGTGCCTCGTACAAAGCAGCCAAAAACATTAGTAGTAAAGAACTCAGCTCCCTACAAAAAAAGCACTGTGAACTTTTAGAAGCCTACACAAACCTACTCAAAATAGCCATTAAAATCACTACCATGGAAACCTCCGAGCTAAGCAAACTACAAAAAGAAATTATCACATTTGTAGACCAAAACATTTACTAAAGCCTCCAGAATTCATTTTCCCCTAGATAAAGTTGTACACAACCCTCTTAACCCCTACATTTGTCATAAATTTCTTCCCCCAAAAAGGGCCTATAGTTCAGTTGGTTAGAGCACTTGACTCATAATTAAGGAGTCCCAGGTTCGAGTCCTGGTGGGCCCACACCCTCTCTATCCAACCCATCTTCAGCAGCACCACCAAACCATTAAAAAAAAGCTCCTATAACTTTTTACACTATTTCATACACACATTTACCCTGTTTATGCTACCTTTAGAGCCCTATATATAACAAAAACCAACCCAAAAGCGCATATGGTGAAACTGGTAGACACGCTATCTTGAGGGGGTAGTACCTAAAAAGGTGTGGGGGTTCGAATCCCCCTTTGCGCACCACATTTACCCTGTCTACACAAGAACCACCCATATATAACCTATCCCCATACCCCTCCCTATAAAGACACCACCTATTTATCTCAAAATAACCCCTATTACACCTATAAAGAGCCCCCCTGAAATCAGCACCCTAAAAATTTTCATCTACAAGGCCACATTTTAAACAGCCTAATCTTCAAAAAAACAAGCTAGCTAAGCATTTTTTTACATCCCCGTTTTATCCCCTTACACAAGTGCCCAGCCTAACTCCCCACAAAATGCCATAACACCCTCTTTAGTAAAACTATAGCCTATGCCTGAAGCTTGCTCATTTGTTTTTCAAGCTACCCCTACCTAAAGGCTTCATACACACCCAATCCCCCTAACCAAACGCCCTCCTTTATTCAGCTTACCCCCTTTTTTAGTTTTTGGGGCAAGTATTTTTGAAAGTACACTTTTACCCCATCTCTTTTACCCATTACCTCATAAAAAAATCACCGTGTGCCTATCACTTAAGTAGCTTATATCCATTTTTTTAGCATAAAATAAAACTTTTTGGTAACTATCTCATCTTTCAAAAGAAATAACATATCCCATAGCAAAGCCCTATACACTAAAAAAACACACTTGAGCATACTTTCATTTTGTAAAGCACCAAGCCCAAATGCATGCATTTGCACCTGCAACTATTATTTTTCAAGAAAAAATAAACTTTTTTCTTGACTTTTATAAAAAAGCAATATATTGAACCTACGAACTTTCATTTATCTTTTTAAACCTTACCTATTATAATGAAAAAAACAATTTTACTCTCTCTGCTCACAATGAGCACACATTCACTTGTTGTCAAAGCCTGCGCAGATCAAGACATTCGCTTTTTGCAAGCCAATGGCAGCCTGAAAGCACTTGTAGAAACCAATTATCAAGACACAAGCACCCAAAGCCTCATAAGCATGCACTATACAAAGCCCGTAATCGTACATCCTGATTTTTCAGTAGCAGCGTTTCTAGCTATGCCAGCCAAACTACAAAAAAACTACTGCCACGAAGAGGCTGACTATATCTACCTAGGTGCGCGAGGCCTGAAAGGCGGTATGAAGCTACAAGACAAAATGGACGCACTTAAAAAGGTAGCCCTCGCTTATGGTGCCCCTAATACACATGGTATACCTATAGCTTACAGAAAGTTAATAGCCATAAAAGCTATGGATCTCGCACTTAAAAATCAAAATTGGGCTCATCGCTCTTTTTGGCTAGATACAGCAAAACAAAAACAAATTAAACAAACCATACAACAAAATATAACAACACTAAAAGATAACTATGTTAAAGCAAAGAGTAAATCTATGAAGTTGGTAAAATTTAAACAAGAATTACAAACATGGGAAAATAGATTTGATGAAAAAGGAGAAGCAATGCAAAATGCTAAAAATATTTTTGAATCTTATATAGATGCAGACAGAATCGAAGCGATAGGAGGTAGCGTTGTTGCACCTATTATAAATCAAGCTTACAGAAAGCTAACTGCACCTAAAGCAAAAAAAGCGGTAGCAGCCAAAGGAAAAAATGCAGTAACACCTAAAGCAAAAAAAGCGGTAGCAGCCAAAGGAAAAAATGCAGTAGCACCTAAAGCAAAAAAAACGGTAGCAGCCAAAGGAAAAAATGCAGTAGCACCTAAAGCAAAAAAAGCGATGGCAGCCAAAGGAAAAGAGAAACCTAAACAAAGTCTAAATCAAGAAATAGCACAAAGCTCTAGTGGATACACTGGCAGTCAAGTTGGCAGATTCGTTTCCCAAGAACTGGAACTTGAAGAAAACAGTGCAGGCGATCTTGCCTTTCGGGGTGGAGGTACCTTTGTAGGAAGAAATGTACATGGCATTGCAGTAAACGGCTTGAGAGAAACCTTTACGCGAGAAGCCCTAGGTACTAATGCCGTAGCCAGTATAGCAGGCGTAGGAGGCGAACGGATAGGCGAAACACTAGGCAGAATGATCGGTCAAAATTTTCTTGCCAATGAAGAAAGGGGAGCAATCATCGGGAGGGCAGTAGGCAGTGTAGCTGCACAAACTGCAGGAAGTATGGCTGCAAAAGCCCTTGTAGCAGCGGCTTGTATAATTATGTAAACCCATCACATTTCTAAATCCCTAAAATCCCATTATAATGAAATACTTACGCAAAAGCACCTATCTACTGCTAGCCAGTCATATACTAGCAGTAGCCCCACTATACACAGCCCCATATCCACCCCTGCCGGATTGGTTGCAACAAGAAATCACGCAACTTATTGCACACAAAGAGGAGTATGAGTTTGGTTATCAAATGGATGGTTCCATATTTGAGCATAGCCTGGCTCGTACACTTATAGGCTATAACCAAGCACGCATACCCTGGATGCAACCCGACTTTTGGCAAGATGAAAGCCAAAAACAAAAGCTACTATCTGATATAGAAAATCAAGTACATAATTTATCTGATCATATTTTTGAAAGCGACTTTATACCTCTTTCAGATAAATTTAAACCTTGGTGTTGGCAACGTGAAAATACCCTCATGGCACAAAGTTTCAATGCCTGGAAAGAAGAATGCTATTGTTGTAAAGCCAGAAAAGGCAAGCAAGGATGCATAACCCTTTCAGAAGGTGAGTACCATGGAGATATAATAAGGGCCATATTTACCCAAGACTATCAAGTAGACTGGGCAGCCATACCCTATACGGACCAATTGCCCCCCTGGTCAGCAATCATTACACAAAAAAGAATCCTCACTGATCAGCTTCCCAAAGACCCTAATCACTCCTATCTGTATGATATTTTGACCCAACATACCCTTCCCTATTTAATAGGGGAGACCCCTTCTACATTCACACATGCCAAAGCCTTGCTCAAAGCACTCTGGAAAAAGTCTGGCGCCAATCCCTATGCCCCTGTGCATTATACTGATCCGACTACTGGCAGTCAGGTAAGCCAAAACCCTATTCTTTTTTTAGCCTCACCCAATTTTGAAAAGGTATTAAGAAAAGATCTTGAAAATCAGGGTTTTTACGCAAGAACAGGGCTAAAAGGTCTGTTTACAGATAAAAGGAAAGAAGAGGAAGATGACTCTTGGGACGGCAAAATAGCTGATCAAATCATTTACCACATCGGGGTCACTGTATATGATCCAGTAGAAGCCACAAGCACCTATCTGAAAAACTTCTACACAGCAGCACTTATGGCGTTCCATTTTGACTATCAAGACTTTACCCTTTCAAAAGCCCAACTCGCCCAAACCCCTATAGTGATAGCCAATAAAACCTATCAATTAGGTCTTCCTGATGAGCTTGCCCAAATCATAGGTGGGTATACAGGCTTGTTTACTTTCCCAGGTATCAATGACCAAGACATAAATGGCCACACAGCCCTAGACTATCATCCCTTAGCAGATGACCCTTGTCATCAACTACTCAAAACGCATGGGGCAGTAAGCCAATCGCCTATAAAACCTCCTATAAGTATAATAGGAGGCGTGTTTAATAATCAGGTTGAGCCTTTTATTTCAAATGTGATTGCTGCTGTGCCTGTGCCTGATACTGTGCAAAAATACCCTATCACGAGTGCTAGATTAGGACTTTTTCTCTGGGGGTGTTTACGACAGTCATAGAACTACTGGTAGAGTATGTGAATGACCTAGCGGAAGAGCTAGTAGAAAAGGTAAACACCCCGAAAATCAAAAAAAGGCGTGCTGAAAAAGAGAAAGCAAAAAATAGACACAAGGCTTGTTAGTTCCCCTTTGAGGCTATATGTAGCCAAAGCTTATTTAATGTGCACAAGTGCGCACCCCTGGTATTTTTTTAGTAGGTAACTTCTCTTTGAGCTTTTTATCGAGTTGCTTTTCATCAGTGATCAAAGGCAAGTCAGGCTGCCCAGCATTTACCCAGCAAGTATACCACACATTGGCTACCATGATGATCGCCTTACGCATACGTGCTTCCACCATCCCTTCTAGTGCTTTGTGATAGGCTTTTGCATAAGCCCTTGAATGCATTTTACGCATGCTTCCGCCACGCTTTTCAAAGCAATATTTTTGGGAAGAAGGAAATTTTTTATCTAAGTTTTTCTCTATTAATAAAACGTTTTTTACCAATTTGTGCGAATCTTTTACCGTCTTCCAAATCACTTTGCTTAAATTATCTATATAAATTGCCCTGCCTACAAAAAGGTTATACTCATCCGCAAAAAGCTCTGGCAAACGAGATTCCCAAAGTGCATGAATGCCTTTTTGGCCAGTATACTGGCCGTCATAGTTTTGTGTAGTATGTAACGGCACACATGCATCTGCTAAGTAATGACCTATGTCTGCTGAGTATTTTAAAATCTTTACTACGTCCCTCTCTTTGAAAGCCCTGGTGAGCCACCTTGACATCTGCATGATATGCCAAGGTAAGATGCCGTGTGTAGCCAGCTCTTCTGCTGTATATATACGATTTATCTGAGCCTGATTACAGGGTATATGGTTTACATAATACTCCATGTCAATATAGTGCCTTTGGGCCTCTCCCTCTACTACATATCTTCTTTTATCTGGATTAGTAGCCCGTGCTTTTATAAAAGGCAAATAGGTTTTATAAAAACTCATCATCTCTACAGGCAAACTGAAAACCGCTGTTTCATTAATTTGCTCATGGGCAAAAAATCCCCATGCATGCGTTTTGCAGGGATTAAAGATGAGTATTGCTAAAAAGAAAATTTGCCGAAACATCCTGTCAAGTTGAGGAATATTTAAGTATATTAAGTGTAGCTAAAAGCCTAGTTGCTTTAATTTTTTAGTAATTTCTTTTCTTTTATCATTAAGTTCTATCATTTTTAGATTAGCATTTGTAGTTTCTTGAATCCCCTGTACGATTTCTTTAGGTGTTTCTAGAACGGCACTGAAAAAACCTTTAAAGCCTTCATTTCCGCTCATTTTTTTAAGATATTTATTTTTTCTTTGCTTTTGGACTCCTATTTCATCATGCAGCATATGTATTTCTTGCTCTAAATTATTAAGTTGTATCTTCCAATATGCTACCTGGGCAATGTAGTATATCACTCCAAGTAATAACACAGACGTTATAATTACTTTTATTGTTTTTTTTACAACACCCTCTTTTTTCTCTTCTTCTTCAAATCTAGATACATCTTCTATTTCTCTATCAAGTTGTTGTACTTCGGCATTTACTTTGTGACAAATAAAAATTAGTGCAAACGGCAAGAGTAAATAAAATTTTTTAATCCATTTCATATGTTAAATCTACATTCTTTTGTGTAAAGTAACAAAAATCTCATAAAAAGATAAGCTTTATTCACTGTAGGCACTTATAAAAAATGAGATGGCTACGCTTTTAAATGAAAAAAAGGGCTATACAGCCATCCGCTAAGGATACTTTTAAAGAGTTTTCTTTTATACTTTTCAAACAGTTTGTGTCAAAGGAATTTTTGACAGAAAATATATACATTAGATAACTTCTTATTTATTTCTCATACAAACACTTATTTTAGCTCCGGTACTTTATCATGTTACATGTTTTATATTCAGACTAAAACCACTGAGCCACAAGTTGAATTACAAATCAATCAAAAATTGAAAAATCTGAAATGGGAAGGTAATCTTGAAGATTGGCTTTGTGAGGTAGCTCAACAAAAAGGCATATTTAAATTAGTGAAAAAGGGGCTACGGGGTGCTGATTTACAACATATATCAAAAGCATATTTACAAGCTATGCAACTTTCTTTACCATCTATCGATTAATCACAAAAAATACTGTCGGTACTTGAAGTAAAAAGTGGGCTTATAGTGGGCCAAAAGCAATTTATTACTACTTTTGATGCTAAAATGAAAAAGCGAATTGATGCGATTTATCAAAAATTATTTTTGATATGCACTATTTTTACCTACAAATAACATGAGTATACAACTACAACTTAAAGCTATCAACAAACAGTTTTCAGATGGCTCTGAGGTAATCAGTAACTTGAATTTAACTGTTGAAAAAGGGGCTTTTCATTTTTTACTAGGCCCTTCAGGTTCAGGCAAGACTACTTTACTTAGGATGATAGCTGGGCTAGATAAGGTAACTTCGGGGGGTATTTATTTTAATGGTGAAGAGGTGACCCATACGTCTGCCGCACAAAGGGGAATTGGTATGGTATTTCAAAACTATGCACTTTGGCCCCATATGACGGTATATGACAATGTGGCGTATCCGCTTAAAGTACATCAATTAGGTAAAGCTCAAATTGCAGAAAGAGCAGAGCAGGTGCTTAATATGACTCAGCTTAGTGATTTAAAAAATCGATATCCTAGTGAGCTTTCCGGTGGTCAGCAACAGCGGGTCGCAGTAGCTCGTGCTTTGGGTATTAAGCCTAAGGTACTGCTTTTTGATGAGCCGTTGTCCAATTTAGATGCGAAGTTGCGTACTTCTATGCGAGATAGTCTTATTAGGCTGCATAAAAAAATAAAGGTGACGACTATATATGTAACGCATGATCAAAAAGAGGCTTTGTCTATGGCCAGCCAAGTTACTGTAATTAACAAGGGTAGAGAGGTGCAAACAGGTACGCCAAGAGAGTTGTATTTACAGCCAAAATCTATTTTTTTAGCTAGTTTTATAGGGGATACAAACTTGATACATAATGGGTTGATACGGTCTGTAAAGGAGAATCATACTGCTATTGTGGATACGGCTTCGGGTGCTATACAAGCAGAACTCAATACGGATAGATGGCAAAAAGGTGACAAGGTCTGCTTGTCTATTCGGCCTGAGTCTATCAAGATTGATTTGGGTAAGCATGAGCTTGCTAATAGGATGAATGTGATTACTGGTAAGTTGATTCAAACTATTTATTTAGGTGAGGTAGATCAGTTGCACTTATTGCTAAAGGATGGAAATATTTTAAAAATAAGCCTTTTTAATGCGCCAGATTACAATATGTCAATAGGAAGTGTGGTAAAATGTTTCTTTAAGCCTAATAAAGTAGTAGTATTGCCTACTGAAAGTATTTTAGCATAAATGTTATCAGCATCATCTTTTATATACAAGCACTTTAAGCGTTTGCAAACTAAAATGCTTAAACCTAGTTTATTTACAGCGCATAACCTTTCAAAACTTACTATTACCCTGATGGGTTTAGGTACGGTATTATTCTTTTTTTTCTTTCTTTTCAAGCCTGTATTTACGATTATAAAACGGGCTTTTATAGCGAATTCAGGTTTTACATTGGCTTATATAAAGCTTTTGTTTAACAATCAGCAGTTCTTTTTTTATTTAGTCAACAGCTTTAGAATCGGCTTAATTACTACTTTTTTTACTATCTTAATTGCACTTCCCTTAGCACTTATCAACAATAAATTTACTTATAGTGGCAAGCAGGCGATTTTTGCACTTATTACTGTATCTATGTTTGCCCCACCTTTTGTAAGTAGCATTGGGTTGAAATACTTTTTTTCTAACTATGGTACTGTCAATAGCTTGCTTATGCATTTAGGCTTGATTAGGGAGCCTATTTATTTTTTGAGTGGCAATAGCATTTTGCCTATTGTATTTATACAAGTGCTCCATTTATACCCCATCATGTATTTAAGCCTTTCTTCTACTTTGTCAAATATAGACCCTAGTATAGAAGAGGCGAGTATTACGTTAGGAATGAGTAGGTGGAGACGTTATAGAGATATTGTTTGGCCGCTTGCTAGGCCTGGTTTTTTCTCTGGTGCCATATTGGTCTTTATTTGGTCTTTTACTGATTTAAGCACTCCACTTATGACTAGTTTTCATGCAGTGCTTTCAGTAGGGATTTTTCATCAGATGAATGAGATGATTGACAATCCTTATGGTTATGTCATGGTATTTTCTATGATGTGCATCACTACGCTTTTTGTGATTTTACTCAAATGGGTGATAGCTATAGATCATAGACATAAAATGATAGGCAAAACATATAGTACGCGATCGCTTGCTAGGCCTAACAGGTGGGAAGCTTTAGGTATATATACCTTTTTGACAAGTCTTATTTTAGTATCTTTTATCCCACATATAGGCGTTTTCTTTACCAGTATTGCAGAGCGGTGGTGCAATAGCTACTTGCCTACTACCTATACTTTACAAGCTTATAAAAACCTATTTTCATCCAGCTGTTTATCAGGTATTAAAAACAGTCTTTTCTATGGTTTTATCGCTACATTTACCAATTTGGTGATAGGGAGCTTTATTGCATATACTATAGCTAAAAAAAGGGTTTTTTGGGTGGGCTTAGTGGATGCTTTGGTCATGATGCCGCTGTTTTTGCCAGGTATTATCATGGGGTTTGGTTATATTATTACTTATATGAATACATGGCTAGACACGGGTAAAAATCCTGCCTTTTTACTTATTATGGCTTACACCATGCGTTATATCCCCTATACCGTGAGGGTGTGTACAGCCGGTTTACAACAGCTTAATGATTCTTTAGAAGAGGCTTCAACTGTTTTTGGGGCTTCAGGATTTCGTACTTTTTGGCAGATTACGGTGCCTGCTATTTTGCCTAGTTTGCTTACTAGTGGGGTGCTTGCTTTTTCTAGAACTATACTTGAGGTGTCAGAATCCTTACTTTTGGCTACTAAAGAGGCTTATTACCCTATTACTAAAATGATATATGCGTTATATTGCAGTCAAGGCGATGGGCCTACTAAAGCGAGTGCATTAGGAATGGTTACCCTATTTATCATTTTGTTAATTGTGGTAATTAGCAATAAGTTTCTAGGCAAAAAAGCGAATAATTTGTTTAAAATAACTAGCTAAAGAAATAAAAAAATCGTATATTTGTCTTTGAAAATTTATCTTTAAAATTAAGAATATGAACAATTTATACAAAAATTTAGTGATCTTACTAACCATCTTATCAATAAGCCAGCAGCCTTTACAATCAGCTCAACCACCTAAAAAATCCTTATTAGGCGCAGGCGCATTAGCAGCTTCAGGCCTATTATCAAATGCAAAAAGCAATAATGGTAATGATCAAGCCAATAGCAAAGAGCAGTTACAAAAAAAAGTATTCACACAAGCACAACAAAAAGCTAAAGATAGTACTAATGAAAATTATTTGTACGCTTATAGTTTTGGAGTAGTTGAAGTTGACGAGGAAACACTTGGTAAAAATTGGGACAATGGAAATAATTCAAATTATAACAATCCATCTGGTCTTCCTGGGCAAGCTTATAACATTAATGAGCATACAAAAGGGAAAAGTCCAACAATAGCAGAGGATGATCAAGAGGTTATAGAGATGAGTGCCTCGGGAGATGATGAAAGCGATGAAGATGCTTTTAAAGACTTCAATACACAAGGAAAAGATGCTCTCAGCACAATTCATGATACAGGCAAAAATGGGGCTAATCACTCTTTAGCCCATGATATGTATTTAGAACAACAAGATAAGCATAATAACAATGATGAGCCTATTATCTCTTCTACTATCACTTTATCTAAGCCAGGAAAAAATCAGAATAATAATACTGTATCCCCTAAAAAACACAAACATAAATCTAAAGCAACTCATACATGCTCTCAAAAAGATCATACTGCCGGCCCATCTCATCAGACGTCTTATAGCAATAACCCAATAGCTTCCCAAGCCTATTCTCAACAAATTTTATTCCAAAATACTCAAAATATTTA
>JBCCHA010000019.1:0-10551 GCA_039028995.1 Bacteroidota bacterium
CTTGTATTTGTGTAGTGGTGAGTCTTTTGGTATATGGGGCTATAGTGTGATTATTTAGTTCCTGAAAATGAGTTGGATGTTTTTTGATACGTGGTGTTGAAAATTGTTATTGTGTTTTTTTATGGGGCTTTAGTGATTTGGTAGTGTAGTTTTTGGATTGGTTGATATGGTGCTTGTGTTTGCATCATAAAAATTAGTTGTAGTATTAATTAGGTTGAGGTTAAGGGTTATTTTAGTTATTTAAACTACACAAGCTACCCAATCACTAAAGCCTTAAAAAAGCTTCAAAGCATATGTACTTGCTTATCTTCAGCTACCCTTTCTACAGCAGGATGATCCGCTACAACCTGCATAATTTGCCCATCCATGCGCCCTATGATTAACCCTATATTAGATAGTATTTTGATATCTTCTACTCCTTTTTCATTAAGAAAACGAGCCAAGCTATCTACTTGGCTCATGTTTTCTTCTTTCATAGTGATGATAAATCGTTGCTTTTTCATACGGGAGACTGTACCAAACCTGCACCCATATCAGATTTAGGAAGAGATAGCTTTTTGGCACTTTGGAGTAGTTTCTTTTTAATCTCCTCTTTGCTAGCTTCTGGATAAGCTTCTATATACTGAGCTACTACACCAGCTACATGAGGTGTAGCCATGCTTGTACCAGAAATAGTCTTTGTGCCTGAGCCATCACCTAATGCTGTAGGCCAGGAAGAGTATACATTTACCCCAGGAGCTGATAAGGCTACACTTTGGTTTTCATTGATAGACCCACAGGAAAACTCTGCTATTTTCATATGTATATCAATGGCGCCTATAGCCAACACAGAAGGGCAATTGGCAGGGGAGCCTACAGGGCTTATAAGACCTCTAGAACGCCTGCTTTCATTCCCAGCTGCTACGACTGCTATGGCTTTAATACGGTTGAAAGCACGTTCATAAATAGGATCATAAGCTTCTCCTACGCTCACATCTGATCCAAGGGATAGCGATACGACGTCTACCTCTTGTTGATCTGCAGCCTCTAAGCCTTCCAATATCCAACTTTGTGCACCGCAACCCCTATTGCTTAGTACCTTAAAGCTATATAACTCACTTTCTGAAGCCACTCCATACCGCACCCCTTTATCATTTTTCCCACCTCCAGCTGTACCTATACAGTGCGTGCCATGCCCTTGTCCATCTTGTGGACTCTCTCCAGGCACAAAACTTTGGGAAATAATAGTTCTGTTTTTGAAGTGAGGATGTGCCGCATCAATCCCTGTATCTAAGACAGCTATTTTTACGCCTTTTCCTTCATATTGAGAGGCTAAAGCTTGAATGCTTTCTATACCCCAAGTAAATTTTTGTGCAATGTCATAAGGCAGTAAAGAGGGCCTATCTTCAGGTATAGAAACTATTTTTTCAGGCACTAGCCTGCCTTTAAAATTGAGATTCTTTACTAGGGCCATTTGTTCTTTTTCTCCTCCTATCAATGCTATGCGATAATTGTCATATATCAAAGCGTCTGCAGATTGAATTTTAGATTGGTTAAAAGACTCTGCTTTAAAGTCTCCTAAACTAGCGGTTTGCATACCTACCTTTTCATGGAGTAAATTTTTAAAATTTTTAAAATCCGCTTCTTTTTCGTCAAAAAGCACAAAGTACCTGCCAGTGTGCAATGGCCCTAAAGGTGTATTGGCATCTTGCTGTGCACTTAGTTCATCAAAAGATAACTTGCCTTGAAGGGCCTGTACAAACAAATTGCCTTTTTGCGGGAGTTGAGGTGCTTTCATAATATATAAATGGTTTAAAAATCAGATATTAACTTACACATTGTAAATCGTTATTTATCAATTTGGGTAAGTAGAAATTGTAGGTCAAATTAATATGATCTACCTCCTGTTCCAAATTTAATAAGCAAACGATTTTGTATCACATAGCCCATGTACTCAAACTGTAGGTAGAAGCTATTGCTTAGTTAAAATCCTGAATTAAAGCTTTATTTCGATAATAAATCTTGTAAAGATTTACGTGTAGCTTCAGCTTCTGTACGCTTTTTTCTTTCATATGCTACGATATGGTCCGGGGCGTTTTGCACAAATGCCGCATTGTTTAATTTTTGATTTATTTTAGCCAGTAAAAGCGTTACTTCTTGTAACTTTTTAGCTAGTTGAGGATGATTTGTACTTTGGGCATTTTGTTTTATATCAGGTAAAGAAAAAGTACAATTTGATACCATACAGCTTGGGCCTGGTTGGGAGCTTGCCATGTGCACACGTTCTATGCCTGTAGCCTTTTTGATATAAGGTTCAAAATGGATAAACCATATAGGCTTTTGGCCTTGTATATGCAGATCAACTTGTTTTTTGATAGCCCATTGGTGTTGTTTTTTGATATGACGTATCGCAGTGATAAGGGCAAATGCATGCTCGGCTTGGGTAAGCACTGCTTGATCAATGCTTTTTTGTATAGGCCATTTGGCAAATGCCAGAGCTTTTTGGGCTTTTTCTTCATGGAGCTGATGGTTGATTTCTTCTGTGACAAAAGGCATGAAGGGGTGGAGTAGCTTCATGAGGTTGGCAAAGAGGGTGGTGGTGGCTTGGTAGGTAGTGCGGGCGATATGTTTGTTTTGTAGGGGTTTGATCATCTCTAAGTAATAGGCACAAAAATCGTCCCAAATGAGTTTGTAGATAAGTATGAGTGCTTCTGAAATACGAAATTGTGCGAAGTGTGTATTGACTTGGGCGAGTATTTTTTGGTAGCGGGCTTGAAACCAGCTAATGGCTTTTTGGTCTATTGCAGCTTCTTTTTGGTCAGTGACTTGCCAGCTTTTTATCAAGCGTAAAGCATTCCATATTTTATGTACAAAGCGCGAGCCTTGTTCGCAAAGCTTTTCTTCAAAAAGAAGGTCATTGCCTGCAGGTGCACAAAACAGCATCCCTGCCCTTAGGCTATCAGTGCCATATTTTTTGATGAGGTCAATGGGGTCTGGGGAGTTGCCGAGCGACTTAGACATTTTTTGGCCTTTTGAGTCACGTACTAAGCCTGTAAAGTAGACATTTTTAAAAGGGGGCTTCCCTGTAAATGCATAGCCTGCCATAATCATGCGGGCTACCCAAAAGAAAATAATATCTGGCGCAGTGACTAAGTCATCTGTAGGATAGCGGTAGGAAAAAGTGGGGTTGTTAGGTTTTTGTATGCCCTCAAATAGTGTGATGGGCCATAGCCAGGCGGAAAACCAGGTGTCTAGCACGTCTTGATCTTGTACGATGTCTTTTGGGGTAAGTTGGGGGTTTTGCATAAGCTTGCGTGCTTTTGCTAGGGCTTGTTGTGGGTTTTCAGCTACTACAAAGCGTTGGTCTGGCAGGTGGTAGACGGGTAGGCGATGGCCCCACCAAAGTTGCCGAGATATGCACCAGTCTTTGATGTTTTCCATCCAGTGTGTGTATAGGTTTTGGAATTTATTTGGATAAAAGTGTATGTGGCCTTTTTGTAGGGCTTCTAAGGCGGGTTCGGCTAGTTTTTTCATTTTTACGAACCATTGTGTAGTGCATTTCGGCTCTACAATGGCTTGGGTGCGTTCTGAAAAGCCTACTTGGTGCGTATGGGGTACTATTTTTACTAAGTGGCCTTTTTCTTGAAGGGCTTTTACGATTTTTTTGCGTGCTATGTTGATTTCTTCACCTATATAAAGGCCTGCTGCTGGGCTTAGGGTACCGTTTGGGTTGAAGATGTCAATCATTGGGAGGTTGTGACGCAGGGCTATTTCATAGTCGTTTGCATCATGGGCTGGTGTGACTTTGAGGCATCCTGTACCGATTTTTTGATCTACGTAACTATCTGCTATGATAGGTATGATTCTGTTGCGTAGTGGTAGGTAGGCTTTTTGGCCTTGCAGGTGTGTGTAGCGTGGGTCTTCAGGGTGTACAGCTATGGCGGTGTCTCCTAATAAAGTTTCAGGTCGGGTGGTGGCAATGGTGAGGGTGTGTTGTTGATTTACTAAGTTGTATTGTATGTAGTAAAGGTGGCCTTGTACTTGTTTGTAAATGACTTCTTCATCTGCCAATGCAGTTTGGCCTTTGGGGTCCCAGTGTATCATGCGTTTACTTCTGTATATATAGCCTTTTTGATAGAGGGTGAGGAAGGCTTTTTTTACGGCTTGTTGCATGTGGGGGTCTAGTGTAAAATGGGTGTGACTCCAGTCGCATGAGAGGCCTAGCTCTTTGAGTTGTTTGAGGATGAGGCTGCCGTATTTTTCTTTCCATTGCATGGCGTGCTTTAAAAAGGCTTCTCTGGTGAGGTCTTGTTTGTTGAGGCCTTTTGCTTTGAGCATTTCTACTACTTTGGCTTCTGTGGCAATGGCGGCATGGTCTAGTCCGGGTAGCCAGGAGGTTTGTTTGCCTTGCATCCTTGCTTTGCGGATGAGGATGTCTTGGAGGGTGCTATTGAGTACATGACCTAGGTGCAGGATGCCTGTTACGTTGGGTGGGGGCATTATTATGGTGTAGGGGGCACTTGTAGGATGATTTTTTGAGGTGAAAAGGCCTTGACGTTCCCAGTGTGCATGCCATTTTTTTTGGTTTTGTAGAAAGTGGTATTGTGTGCTAAGAGCCATTTGAAAATGTGCAGTGATAATATTTAGGCTCGCAATATAGCGAAAATTGGCTTGCTTTTTTAGGCTTTGGCATGGCGGTTCTATGGGTAGATGCTTGGCAGGCTTTTGTGCATGCTTTTTGTGAGGCCATATAAAGGCTTGCGCCCCTTGTTTTACATATAAAATTTAAAAAAATTCACTTCTTTGGACAAAGCATGTATGATAATATTGGGAACCCAATATAAACTCCGAGGCCAATTAGAATACTTTGTAAGGTAGCATCCTTTTTTTTCTGGGCACCTGCTTCTTGTGCATTTTTGAGGGGTGTATGTGGCAGTCTTTTTATCTCCTCATTTAGCCGTTTCACTGATTTGGGGAAGTTGTGCTAGGCTTTCACTTTGGGCTTGTATTTCGCGTTTTACCTGCGCTGCTCTTTCATTCATTTCGTATAGATTTTGGATCATTGCTTCAGCTTGTTCACTTACTTTTTTTGTGCTTGCTATATGGGTTTCCATGCTTTCGCTTAATTCCTGTACTTCTCCACTTATTTCACGTAGAAATTTATTATGTTTTTCTATTTTTGCATGCATTGCTTGTGTGTTTGCCAGTTGTTCTCTTTGCTGATCTCTTGCCTAATCTTTTCTTCAAGCTCTTGTGGTGCTGATAAATCGCCTTTATTGGCATTTTTGAAGTCATCCATAGTATGAATGCCTGTACACTTTTCAGCAGCTGACTGCTTAGGGGCCGTTGCTGTATGGCGGCTTTTCAAGTCAGTTAGTGTATGCACTGTTGAGGCTTACTGCTGGGCTTACGTACGGGGAGCTTGTGTAGTGCCTGAGTCTTTTTTGGGGCATTGTTGGCTGTTTTTCTATCTTTTCCTAGGCTTTTTAGTGCTTGGGTAACATCGAGTTTTTGTTCAGCTGCATAGGCTATTGGTATAGCCCCTAAAAAAAGTACAAAGGATAGCCTTTTGACTAAGGAAGTTGGCAGGTAGTTAGTGTGTGTATTTTGCATATTAAAAAGTGGTAAAAGGGGTTATAAGCATAAAGTTACAATAATTCTGATTCGCTATTTTCATTTTGGGCCGATTGGTAGACCAAGTACCCTCCTATTCCTCCTAATGACTCTAATATGTAGTTTGTATATGGTTGTTGTTGAGCTGCTGCCTGTTGATTTCTTAAATGTTGTAATTCTAATCGCAGTATCCGATTCTCTTCTATGAGTTCGTTTATCATTATATTGTGTAATCGTCGGTCTTCTGCCATTTGATTTTTTAAATCTTGTACTTGCAGTGTCTGACTATTTTGTCCGATATCGTTTACTATTATGTTGTTTTGTTGTTCGGTTTCTGTTAGTTGATTACTGAAATTTGGTGTTTTTTCTTTTTCAAGAGTGGCTGTTTGTCTACCATTTGATTGTTATGTTGCAAACCGCGTGCTTGGGCAGCAGGTTGAAGCTGTCTGGATTGAGAGGGTATATGTGAAGATCTCATAGTGCCTTCTGTGGAGGAATTGCTCATTCCTATACTAGACTCGCTATCGCTACGGGCAGATGACATGCTACTGCGGTCGATTTGTGAGGCCTCTTGTCTATATTGACTCAGCCTTCTTGTTCAGGTTGGTTTGAGGGGTTGGATTGGGGTAGTGGAGGCTGAACGCTTGCGCTTTTTTTTTCGTCTTTATATTCAGAAGCTGAGGTGGTATGGTTTTCATTTGGGTCAATTGGGTTTGATGGTTTGGCTTAGGGTGATGCGGATCCAGCCACTTGGTTATTTTGGTTATCCGCTACCTTGGTGCACTATCTGACGGGAGTTGGCGCGTGAGTCAGTGGGGTTTTTTGAGGGGGTTGGGAGTAAGGGGCTGAACTGGCTTTCCCAGCTAGCGCACTTGCACCAAGTGCGCTAGCGCTTTTATTTTTTTTCAATGGGTTCTTCTTCAGTGCTTGCGGCGGATAGTTGGTTAATGGTTTGTGTAGCAAAAAAGTGCACAAAGTAAAAATTTGGTTTTTGATAGAAATGGGTACTGATTGGTAAAAGTGTTAATGAATTAGGTAATTCAACCTAGTTCTTTTTTTAATAAAATCTTATTTTTTTATGAGGGTCGCGAATGAGATAATTTAAGGGGGGTAGTTGGCTGGTGTTGTAGGGGATTTATTTGTTTTATTTTTTGAAGAAAAAAAGGAGGCTTGCTTGGTATAGTACTATAAATGGGAAGGTAGCTGTGAATGGGTATTGGTATGTGTCGGATTTGGTGTACGCATAGTGGGACTATCATACATGGTTAGCCTAAAAAAACACACCCAGCCAAAAACAATATGACTAAGCATTTCGCTGTCTATCAAAAAAGGCCCTTACCCAAGCAATCATAGTCATCAATTAACCCCTAATACTTCCACAACACATTAACCTCAAAACCAGCTACTAATTGAAAAAAGCCCATCTACCTACAAGCCTAAAACCCAATGCATACCATTTTTCAGGTTCTATTCCGTATTTTATGTAAATAAATTTTTAGCCCTAAGTAAACACCATCATACGCGCTGCATCAAATTCAATCATAAAACTTTTAAAGCACTGTATTCATTTCCAAAAACACGCTTGTTTTCAAGCACCACAAGCAAAGTCATATGAAGTAATTCGATACGCTGATCTTGTATTTGTGAGTGGTTTGGCATAAAGGGTTATAGTGTGATTATTTAGTTTTTGAAAATGAGTTGGGTGTTTTTTGATAAGTGGTGTTGAAAATTGTTATTGTGTTTTTTCTTATGGGGCTTTATTTGGTAGTGTAGTTTTTGGTTGGTTGATCTGGGGCTTGTGTTTGCATCATAAAAATTAGTTGAAGTATTAATTAAATTAGGTTGAGTTTAAGGGTTATTTTGACTAGTTACAGAAAATTTAAAGTAGACTCAGGTATGTATATGAATTAATATTTTTTAAAAGAGGTCGCGAGTGGAGTTGCACCACTGATCAAGGTGTTGCAGACCTCTGCCTTACTACTTGGCCACGCGACCTTTTTAAGAAGAGAGATTTTATTTTTTCTCTTCTTCAATAGGGGCTTTATCCTCTTTTTTTTCGTCTTTTGTAGTATCTTTTACTAAGGCTATATCTCGTAATGTGGTTTTTTCTGCAGTAATCAAATCAATAGGCTTAGTGTATTGTTTGGTTTTTGCAGGCTTGGCATTTGTGTCAAATAATGCATTATGAGAGATTCGTATTTTTTCTTCATGCCTTATGACTTCCATGATCATAAAGTTTAGTTCTTGGTTTATTTCTATTTTTTCTTTGCTGCTTAGATCTCTATTAGCTACAAAGGTTTCTGGGCCTTGAGCAAGCTGTACTATAAATCCTTGTGGGAGCTTTCTAAGTAGGGTGGCTTTGTGGGTAGATCCGGGTACAAAATGATTTTGAAATTTTTCCCATGGGCTGTCTTCTCTTATTTCTCTAAAGCCTAAGTCTAATATTTTCTTATCATCATTGATGGCTAACACTACTACTTCATAGTTTATATTTTTTTCTAATATTTTGGCGGGGTTATGAATTCTTTTGGTCCAAGATAAGTGCCTGTTGTGGACAAATCCTTCTACTCCTGGCTTAAGCTCGAAGTATACGCCGTGCTCTGTGAATTTTACTGCTTTAGCTTGATGACGAGATCCGAGCTCATATTGTTCACTAAAGGAGGCTTCTTGCCATGGGTCTGGTATGAGTTGCTTCATTCCTACTCTTAAGTCTTGCTTTTCGGGGTCTATTTGTAATACCATGGCTTCTACTTCTTGCCCTATTTCTAAAACTTCACTCGGAGCGTGTATATAGTTAGAGCGCATCATGTCTGAGCTATGTATAAAGGCTTCTGTACCGTAGCTGGTTTCTAGTATGGCTCCATAGTCCATTATTTTGACTACTTTACATTTGATCACTGATTTTTCTTGTACTTCTTTTACTAAAGTGTCCCATGGGTTAGGAAGAAGATATTTTGTAGCAAGGGACACGTAGTTTTTTTCTTTATCAAAACCAGATACGACTACTTTTATTTTTTTGTCTATTTCAAACATAGGCTTGCCATTTTCATCTTTGGCTTTATCAGGATGATCTATTCTTCTGTCCCAAACCATGTCTTTTACATAGACTAGCCCTACTATGCCACCTAAATCTACAAAGGCTCCATATTTTTCTATATTTTTGACTACTCCTTCTAGTACTTGTCCTTCTTCTAAATTGGATATAATACTTTTCTTCTGTGCTTCTACTTTATTTTTAATGATGTTTTTTCTTGATACGACTACATTTTTTTTAGCCCGATTGACTTTAATGACTTCGACTTGAATTTTTTTATTCAAAAATATGTTGTGATCTTCCACAGGTACAATGTCTATTTGTGAACCTGGCAAAAACACTTTTAGGCCTTTGATAGTAGCATCTAAGCCTCCTTTATTTTTTTCTTGTACAATTGCTTCCAAAGGGGTTTTTTCAACAAGTGCCTCTTCTATAGTCTGCCAGGCTTTGATGGCATCAATTTTTTTTCTTGAGAGTACAATTTCACCATGTTTATTTTCAATAGCCTCTACATAAATTTCTACTTCATCACCTACTTTAAGGTCAACGACATCTTTAAATTCTGTGAAGGGGACTACACCGTCTGCTTTTAAACCGGTATCTAGTGTGACATATTGGGGGCTGATAGCAATGACTTTAGATTTGATAATTACTTTGTCTTCAAGTTGTTTAGGCAGGGATGCCTCGTACCACTTTGTGGTTTGTGCCAGCTCTTCTGGGCTGTAATGTGGACCTGCGTGGGTGGGTTGGGTCAGGTTGGTTAAGGAACTTTTTGGGCTACTACTCATGTTGATATTGAAATAAAAATTGTTTCTGTACGATGACAAAATTAAAGTATTATTTATTGTAGAAAAATATTTATTATGCTTTTGTAGCCTATGGATATGTTGTGTTTGGTATACGAGGGTGTGCTTTGGGGGTAGGGGCTATAATTTTTGCTACAAGTTCTTGGATAATTGTGATTTCTGACAAGCTTGCAAAACCAATGCCTTTAGCTTGGAGATCGGCTTGGTGTAAATTTTGAAGATTTTCTAATCCTTTAGCAAGGGTGTAGTTTTTCATGGCTTTAGCATACACATTAGCTAGGTAGGGATGTATTTTTAATAGTTGAGCTATTTGACTAGGGGAGGTGTGATTTTGGTGATGCAGCTGCACTAGGTTGGTAAAAAAAGTGGTCAGGTAGCTGATGGTTTGGGTGATAGGGTGTTTTTTAGGATTTTGTATAAAACTACTGACAATGCGATTGATATTTTCAAGGTGCTTGTTACTTAAGGCTTTTTGAAAATCTAATAGATTAAATGTTCTACTGGACTTTATGTTGGTATTGATGATTTTTTCAGTGATTGTACTTGCTTTGGGAAGGCTGATAAGTATTTTTTCAATCTCATTAGCAAGTACCTGCAGATTATCGCCTACCATTACTTGCAGTGTGAGCGTAGCATGATTTTCAATAGTATATCCTCTTTCTTGTACATATTGTGTTATCCAGGAAGGTATTTGATTAGCGTAGGGTTTTTGGCAGTTGACTAACATGCCATTTTTTACTAATGCTGTATGCAGTGCACTATTAGGGTCTAGTATTTTATGTGTATAGGCAAAGATTAGTAGGGTGTGAGGGGTGGGGTTGGCGATATATTCTATAAGGAGCTTTTTGCTTGTAGTTTTTTGTAAGTCAAGTAGTTTTTGTGCCTCTTTGACTAAAACGATTTTTTTTTGGCCTAGCATGGGGATTTGCTGGGCATGTACAATAATTTCTTGCAAGGGTTGCTTTTTATCTTGAAAGGTAAATGCGTTGAATTTACTTTCTTTGTCAGCTACTACATGCTGGGTTAGATACTTTGTAAGCCAATCTATATAATAGGGTTCTTCTCCTTGAAAAAAATATGCAGCCTTAAGATCAGCAGGAGGGTCAAGTTAAATCAAAC
>JBCCHA010000020.1:0-9923 GCA_039028995.1 Bacteroidota bacterium
AAGCCTACTATCTTTTTCATTGAGCACCTCTATCAATAGCCAAATTACCCCAAAAAATCAAAAAGCCACTAATGGACACAATGTAAAAACCCGAAAAAATCAGAAAAAATACACACCAACCTCCCCAATAATGATAGGTACGAGTGCAGTAGCAATGTTTGCAGCAGGATATCTATCCCACGCATTGATGAAAAGCACCAACCAGCCCGACACCACTAATAATAGCCACACTATAGATAATACAGAAAAAAATCAACTAAAATTAGCCTCTCATTTATTTTGGAAATTAGCAACAACAAATCAAAAAAACAGCTTAGAGATTCGTTTAGGGAAGCAATACGCAGATTTGCTAAAAGAAAATCCAAAACACGTACAATACCTTATTGAAGAAATACCTAACCTTTTTGTCAATAATTCAGACAATCAAGCTTTTTTTGGTAAAGTCACTAGGGAATTAGTTGATGCAAACAAATTTGATATAGTCTGGCTACTGGCAGATAAATATGAACAAATGATCTTAAAAGCTTCAGAAGCAGGGAAATACACAGATTTTTTAGAGGAAAATTCAAAACAGATAGCATCCAATATTAGCCAAATACCTGAGTGTGTTGTCAATAATTTAGGAAATCAAGCTTTTTTTGACAGTACCATTCAAGAGTTAATTAATTCAGGCAACTTTAATTTAGTCTGGCCACTAGCAAAGAAATACAAAAAAATGGTTTTAAAACCTGAAGAAGCCACTAATTTTGCAACTTATTTGCAACACAAAACAGATAAACAAAAAGAAGAAGAAATTGATAAAATACCTGAATGTTTTCTCAATAATCCAGGCAATCAAACTTTTTTTAATTCACTAAACAACGCATTAAAAGATAATACAACGCTCATTAAATATATCAATAAGAAAAGGGAAGCTGTGACAAATAAAAGCTAAATGGCCTTGCCAGCGTAATAACAAACCCCCATTAATAAGCCCTCTACCAAACACCCCCAACTTGTTTATCCACTTTTTTATAACCACCCAATGAAAAAACTACTCATAGCCACCTCTTCGCAAGGCAAAATCAAAGAAATTGCAAGCCTATTAAAAAGCCTCCCCTTGCAAGTAGCAAGCCTAGCAGAAAGCGGACTACCAAAAGACTTTGAAGTAGAAGAGCCAGCAACCACATTTGAAGGCAATGCCATTATCAAAGCCATGACACTAGGCAAACGCACAGGCCTACTCACGCTAGCAGACGATTCCGGACTAGAAGTAGAGGCACTTGATGGTAGGCCTGGTGTATATTCTAAGCGTTTTGCCCCAGGCACAGACACCGATCGCAACCAAGCCCTATTAAGACTCATGCAAAATAAAAAAAATCGCCACGCAAGCTTTCGGACAGTAATAGCCATTTACAATCCTCAAAATGACTTAGTAAGAATATGTGAAGGCCTATGTCCAGGAGCAATCACCCACACCCCAAAAGGCATACATGGTTTCGGCTATGACCCTATATTCTTTTCTCACACCCTACATAAAACCCTTGCAGAAGCCACTTTAGAAGAAAAAAACAAAGTAAGCCATCGTAGCAAAGCACTCAAAAAGGCAAGCGAATTATTAATAGAAAAATTTATTTAAACACAAAGCTAAAAAACTTATTTCTCACAGCTAGCAGAAATAAAAAAGCTTAGATTAACTAAAAAGAGTAGTAACATAAATAGAATGTTTATATATTCGGTGTATGTTACAGTTTAAAAAATTATTCACTTTTATCTCAATTGTTTTCTTTTGCTTAAACACTAAAGCAATTAATGCCCAATCAGCTGAGAAAAAAGGAACAAAAACGGTTTATATACAAGAATCAAAAGATAATAATGGATTTTTGAAGCATTGTTTGGCAGCAATAGGTGGAGTTGCCGTTTTAGGTTTAGTTGTGGGAGCATTGACTTCTGTATCTAATGATCATAACAGAAATACAACACAAAATATTGCTCCAGAATCCATACAAGAAAGTATAGAAGCAAGTTTAAAAAAACAAAAAATTAAAGATCTAAAAAACAAACTAAATCATAATTCAAAAAAAATTGAAAAGTTTAATACTAAAGTAAAAAATTTTAATCAAAAAAACCAAAAATATAATGATGATCTGCGTTTTAGAAATGGATTTTGGGAATTCGTCAAAACTAATACTGTGAATAGTGGTGAATACTCAAAGCTTGATGAAGAAAAAAAATCCCTCCTTAAAAAAGAAGAAGAACTTGACACAGAAAGAAAGAAAATAATTGAAGAGCTAGCAAATCTTGGAGTTAATATTTTATAAAAAAATCGCTATGCTTATTATTACAGATAGTAAATAGGGGAGGATTAGATTGCGAACCGTACTTCTTCAGCTGTAAGAAGATGTCAGTCTTCCACCTCTATCACCACCTCTTCCGTAGCAGGAAAACCTACACAAGTAAGCACATAACCCGCTTCACGCTCTTCCTCATCAAGCCCCTCATCCGCCAGCATATCCACCTTACCCTTTATACACTTAGCCCTGCAAGTATTGCACATCCCACTGCTACAAGAAAAAGGAATATCTATACCCTTATCTAAAGCCACATCTAAAATAGTTTCTCCAGGCAATATTTTACAGGAATGGGCTACCCCTTCGTAGTGAATGACAAGGCTTTTAGCTTGCTGGGCAGAAGGCTTTTTAGGCAAAGCCACTTTAAATTTTTCTTGGTGAATTTTCCCCACATCTACTCCCTCCCCCCTAAGCGTAGCATACGCCACATCCATAAGCCCCTCAGGCCCACATAAAAAATAATCTGTCTTTCTACTAAGCATAATCTTATCCCTTAGTAAATCCCTGATCAAAGTGGAAGTAAGTCTGCCTGAAAGCCCTTGCCATTCTGGGGTAGGCTGGCTGAGTATATGGACTACTTGTATCCGAGAGGCATAAGTCAATGCTAGCTTTTTGAGTGCTTGGGCATAAATGATGTTTGATTGATTACGATTGGCGTAGATAAGGAAAACTTGACTGTCTGGGTGCTGGTATAACAGGCTTTTGATCATAGAAAAAATAGGCGTAATTCCACTTCCGCCTGCTATGTATACAGCTTGATAAGCACTGCGGATCTTTTTGGGCAATACAAAATTGCCTTTTGGCCCCTTTGCTTTGATACTATCCCCTACTTTTATTTCGTCATGAAGATAGTTAGATACCTTCCCTTTTGGAATGCGTTTAATAGTAATAGCCGGAAAATCATCCGTAGCTACACAAGTAGATAGAGAGTAAGATCTATGCAATACTTCTTCCCCTATAGGTATAAAAAGGGTGATAAATGCCCCAGCTTGGTAGTTGAGCAAATAGGGTGATTTTTCAAATACCAGCGTGATGGTGTCTTGCGTTTCTTGTACAATAGATTTGACAGTGAGAGAAAAAGAGGGTGACTGCATATGTAGGCGAATGGTTGTGGGGTGAGTACGGAAGTTGTTATGGGGATGGTATCAATTATAGCAAGACTAATAGATATAGTACACTACAAGATGTGACTATATGAAATTAAATGACAGGATTAATCTCAAAAAGCATTGCATGCAGACTTTACGCTAAGCATAGCTAGTAAGTGGGTATCTATTAGAGGCTAATTTTGAAAGTGCTTTGAAAGAAAGGGTTATGAAGAAAAAAGAGGCTTTATTTATTTCTTGCAAAATTATGTTTTCTATGAGGTATAGGCTTAGCCATTGACTTGTTTCTCACTTCTAAGTTAAGAGAAAGATCGCGCTTACCATACACATTTTTCTTAAAGATCCAGACTTTGATGCCTATTATACCATAGGTTGTATTGACTTTTACAATAGCATGGTCTATATCTGCACGCAAGGTATGCAAAGGGGTACGACCCTCTTTATAATTTTCACCTCGAGCTATTTCTGCACCAGCCAAACGTCCTTTTATACGCACTTTTATACCTTTTCCCCCTGCACTCATAGTATTGCTTATGGCCTTTTTCACTGCCGTTTTGTAATGCATATAAGATTTAATTTGAGTAGCTATAGCCTCTCCTACTAGCCGTGCATCAAGATCGGGAATTCTTACTTCAGATATATTAATCTGTACATTTTCAGCAGTTATTTTTTTTAGCTTTTGAGAAAATTCAGCAAGCTTTTTGCCTCCAGGACCTATAAGCACACCTGGCCTAGAGGTATGAATAGTGAGGGTAATATTTTTCAGTGTCCTATCTATGACGCTTTTAGCTATAATTTCTTTTGGAAAGAAAGCACTTAAACTTTGCCTAATGGCACTATCTTCTTTCAAGTTTTTTACAAAAGTCTTTTTATCTGCACACCAATTAGACACCCACCCTCTTATATATCCAAGTCTTAGACTGATAGGATTTGCTTTTTGTCCCATAATAATAATAGTTTAAAAATTTTACGCCTTAGCTGTATGGTTAGTAAGTGATTTTTTAGATTTTAGATCTACGCATAGTGTAATATGCGACAAGCGTTTGCGAATACGGTGAGCTCTGCCTTGTGGAGCTGGTTTAATTCTTTTTAGCATACCCGCACTGCCCACATATACCTCTTTGATATACAATTCATTTTCCTCACCCAGCTTTTCATTTTCTTTATTTTGCTTCCAATTAGCCACCGCAGAGTACACAAGCTTTTTGATAGGTAAACTGGCTCTTTTAGTTTCAAACTGAAGAAGGTTCAATGCTCTTTCCACTGTTTTTCCTCTTATAAGGTCAACGACTAAGCGCGATTTACGTGGCGATATATTAAGTTTATTTAGTTTGGCGTAGACTTGCATAATTTATTTCTTATTTTTGGTTGTATGCCCTTTAAATGTGCGTGTAGGGGCAAATTCTCCTAATTTATGCCCTACCATACTTTCTGTGACAAAGACAGGAATAAATTTTCTCCCATTATGCACAGCAAATGTATGATTGACAAAATCTGGTGTTACAGTAGAATTCCTTGACCAAGTTTTAATGGTCTCTTGTTTGTTGTTAGCATTAAGCACATCTACTTTTTTTTGTAAGTGGTGTGCTACATAAGGCCCTTTTTTAATAGATCTCGCCATTATTTTCTTCTTTTAATAATTAGTTTATTAGAGGCTTTTTTAAGACTTCTAGTTCGCTTACCCTTAGCAGGAATGCCGTTTTTAGATCTTGGTATACCTCCACTAGCCTTTCCTTCACCACCTCCCATAGGATGGTCTACAGGATTTTTAGCTACTGCCCTGACACGTGGCAAACGGCCCATATTTCGTTTTCTACCGGCTTTACCTAATCGGACATTGCTATGATCTACATTACCGACAGTACCGACAGTAGCCATACAGGTACCTAATATTTTACGCACTTCACCAGAGGGCAGCTTAATGACTACATACTTGCCTTCCTTACCTACCAGCTCTGCCGAAGCTCCCGCACTACGCACCATAATGCCGTGCTTATTAGGGTCTAAAGCTATGTTATGCACACTGGTATTCATAGGGATAGACTTAAGCGGCATGGCATTGCCTATTTCGGGGTCTACTTGTTCGCCAGATATGACTTTATCGCCTACCTTAAGGCCTTTGGGATAAAGTATATATCTTTTTTCACCATCTTCGTACCAGAGCAAAGAGATATATGCACTACGCATTGGGTCATACTCAATAGTTTTTACAGTTCCCCATATGTTATGCTTACTTCTTCCAAAATCTATTATACGCATACGTTTTTTAGATCCCCCACCCCTATAGTGCATGGTTTTTTTCCCTGTATTATTTCTACCAGCGGTTTTTTTCACGCTTATCAATAGATTTTTTTCAGGCTTACTATTAGTAAGCAAAGAAAAATCTGGGGCTAAGCGAAATCGCGTTCCAGGTGTAATTGGTTTTAATTTCTTTACCGGCATAATTTAAAAAAATCTAAACTGCATCTGTTTGTACATCTATACTACTACCAGCAGCAAGTGTTAAAATAGCTTTTTTATAGGCAGCTTTTTGGCCTTTCACAACTCCTTTCTTAGTATGTTTGAATGTATTTTCGCCCGCATAATTCATAGTGTTTACACTGGCTATACTCACACTATATAGTTTTTCTACGGCTTTTTTTATTTCTGTTTTGTTACTTTTTTTATCTACTACAAAAGTATATTTCCCTTTGCTATTTAATTTGGCAGATTTAGGGGTAAGATGCGGTTTTTTCAGAATATTCATATTTATTTTAAGTTTTCATGAATTAAAGACAAGCTTTTTTCACTAATTAAAATTTGATCGGTATTCAAAAGCTGATAAGTATTAATCTGCACAGCAGTAGTAATCCAAGTCTTAGGCAGGTTTCTACTGGCCAAGCGTATATTTTTTTCAGGCTGGGGAAGTATCAAAAGCGTTTTCTTACCTTGCAAAGACAAGTTTTCCAACATCTTCACATAGCTTTTGGTTTTAGGCTGCTCCCATACAAAATCTTCCAAAATCTGTATTTGCTTATTTTGAGCCTTATAGCTCAACACAGATTTACGAGCCAGCTTCTTTTGCTTTTTATTGAGCTTGAACCCATAGTCTCTAGGCTTAGGACCAAATGTACGCGCACCCCCACGCATTATATTGGACTTAGCATCTCCCTTTCTGGCATTACCAGTCCCCTTTTGTTTTTGAATCTTTCGAGTAGAAGCCTTTATCTCAGATCTTTCTTTAGCCTTGTGCGTACCCTGACGCTGATTGGCGCGAAAATGCTTTACATCAAGATATACTGCATGCTCATTGGGCGCAATGCCAAAAACGGCATCATCCAAAGTAGCCTTTCTTTCAGTTTGCTTGCCTGTATAGGTAAAAATAGGTAATTCCATAGCTTATTTTTCTAAAATAATATAACCGTTTCTAGCACCTGGGATAGCTCCTTTCAAAAGTATAAGATGGTGCTCAGGAATAATTTTAAGTATTTCGAGATTTTTAACCTTCACACGTTGCCCCCCCGTTTGCCCTGCCATGCGCATGCCTTTAAAAACACGTGATGGCGTAGCACAAGCACCTATTGCACCAGGTGCACGCTCACGATTATGCTGTCCGTGCGTTTTGTCATTTACCCCACTGAAGCCATGACGCTTTACAACGCCTTGAAACCCTTTTCCTTTTGAGTAGCCTACCACATTCACTTTCTCCCCTTGAGCAAAAATATCTTCTAGCTTTAGCGTAGCGCCAAGATTCAACTCAGCACTACCACTATACTCTTCCGCAAAATCTCTAAACTCTATGAGTTTCTTCTTAGGCGTAACCTTCGCCTTTTCAAAATGTTTCTGCAAAGGCCTAGTCGTATTTTTAGCCTTTTTTTCTTCATAGCCCAGCTGTATCGCCTCATAGCCATCTTTTTCCTGCGTACGCAACTGCGTAATCACGCAAGGCCCAGCCTCCACAAGCGTACAAGCCATAAGACGACCCTTATCGTCATACTTTGATGTCATTTGAATCTTTTTACCTATAATGCCTTGCATGATGAGTGAACTAAAAAAACTATATATATGATTGGGTATACTTTAATAAGTATCACGGGCAAAAATAGCAAAAACATACATACCCACAAGCAGTTTTACACTAAAATTTCTCTATTTTTTTAAACTCCCTAGCTCAATTTTAGCCATATTACTATATTTACCCCCATTTAAAAACCTTAACCAAGCAAAGGTTTACCACTTTATATATATACCCACCACTTTATGAAAAGCCTTACCGACACACTACGAAGCAGAAACATGCTCCACGACCTCATCCCAGGCACACCACAACTCCTACAAACCACCCCCACCTCCGCCTACATAGGCATAGACCCCACCGCATCCTCCTTACACATAGGGCACCTCACCACCCTTATGCTACTTAAACACCTACAGCTAGCCGGACACAAACCCATCATAGTACTAGGCGGAGCCACTGCCATGATAGGCGACCCTTCTTTTAAATCACAAGAAAGAAAGCTCCTTGACAAACATACAGTTGAATACAACCAACACGCCATCCAAAAACAAATCGACCACCTATTCCCCCAACAAGGAAACAATGCAATACAAGTACTCAACAATCACACCTGGTATGCCACACACGATTTTCTTTCCTTTTTAAGAGATGTAGGCAAGCACATCACCATGAACTACATGCTCGCCAAAGAAGCCATAAAAAACCGCCTACAAACAGGCATATCCTATACAGAATTCACCTACCCCCTATTGCAAGCCTACGACTTTTACCACCTTTACCAACATCATGGCGTAAGGCTCCAAATAGGAGGGTCTGACCAGTGGGGCAATATTACTACTGGCACTGAGTTTATAAGAAAAAAAATAGGCAAACAAGCCTTTGGATTTACCACCCCACTTGTCACCAAAGCCGACGGCACTAAATTTGGCAAAACAGAAAAAGGCAACATATGGCTAGATGCCCAACTGACCACACCCTATGAGTTTTACCAATTCTGGCTCAACTGTAGCGACCAAGAGACCCCCAACCTAATGAAAAAACTCACCCTACTAGACTTAGCCACCATACAAAACCTAGTCGAATCCCACCAACAAGCCCCAGCAAAACGCTTGCTACAAAAACAACTCGCCCAAACCATGACCACCATGGTCCACTCACACCAAAGCTACCTACAAGCCAAACTAGCCAGCGAAATACTCTTTAGCCCCCACGCCATTGACCCCAACAGCCTAGCAGCCCCCGATTTTTTAATAGCCCTACAAGACCTCCCCAAGCTACGCATCCCCCAAAATCAAATCACTGAAAACACCAGCCTAGTAGACCTACTCTGCACACTTACCCAAGGCAAAATATTCACCTCCAAAAGAGCAGCAAGAGAAATGATACAAGCCGGCGGCGTACGCATCAACAAAATCCAAATCAAAAACCCAGCCACCATACCCCATCACCTCTGGCTTTGGGAAAAATACATGCTCATCCAAAAAGGCAAAAAAAACTACTTCCTCATCCAAGCAATTTAACCCCCACCCCTAGCTAAAAAACACACACAACCACCTGGCAAAACCCCCAGCTTAATTACCCCCCTATTAAAAATAAACCCCCACCAAGACAAGCCACATAAGCCAGCCTTCCCCACCCAAGCCCAATCACCCATGCCAAACTAAAAAAACCATCTCATCCCCAAGCACCTTTCTGTCCCCACAAGCCCAAACCACCCCCCTCAAACCAAAATACACCCAATTAAAAAAATATTTCAGCAAAAATATTAGGAATTTTAAAAAAGCTCATTTATCTTCGCATTTCAAAATTGAACCTTAATTATGAAAAATCTACAAAAAACAATTTACTTTTTTCTAATTACCGCTTGCCTTTTATACACCCCCCAATTGCAAGCAAAATCCCCAGCAGGAACCATTCCTTCCTCAAAAGCCATCACACCCCCATCACCAAGCACCCCAAAAAATATAAAAAAAACAATAGCCACGCACAGCGCATTCGGTTTCGCATGTCTAGGACTAGGCACATTGCTCAACACTAATTCAGGGCAAAAAGAAAATAAAGACACCACACAGCCAACCCACATCACAGACAGCCTACACACCCAAAATGGCAATTTGAGCAGCCAGCTCGCCTCTATCAATACCCAAAATCAAGAACTGAACCAACAAAATAGCCAGCTCCAAGATAAAATAAGCATACTCCAAAGCCAGCTAAACACCCAAGATGCTAAACACCCACAAAAAAACAGGATCAACCAACTTACCAACCAACTTGGAAAAGAAGTCCAAAAAATAAGGGCCCTAGAAACCCAAAAAACCCAATTAAGCAGCCAAAATAACAATTTGGAAAGTCAATTAAGCACAGCACAATCAAACAACCAAGCCAAAAGCAGAGAAGCCACAAGCTTAAAAGACCAACTTGACAATCAAAAAGAAGCCACAGATCAACTTGAAAATCAGTTGAAAGACGAAAAACATAACAAAGTTCATC
>JBCCHA010000021.1:0-9830 GCA_039028995.1 Bacteroidota bacterium
AAAAGGGATTAGAACATATACTTATCACCTGTAGCCCACCTAAAAGGCTTTAAAAAAGCCATTGAAGTAATGTATCCTCAAGCCAAAATACAGTTATGTATGGTGCATATGATACATAATAGTCTTAAGTATGTAGGTTACAAAGATGGAAAAAATTTATCCAGCGCCTTAAAAAATATATCAAGCCCTACATAGGAAGAAGCCGGCTTGCATGAGATGATTTTCAAATTAAGTGGAAAGAAAATATACCTATATCGTGTCTGTATGGGAGTGAAATTGGGCGTATTTGACTATTTATTTTCTTGGGATTGGGTTATTTAAAAAGCGGTTTATACTAGCAATTTCCATCGAATTACCTCATATGACTTTGCTTGTGGCAAAGTAGTATTAAATGAGCTTAGGCTATGGGCTATGGGCTCTGGGTTTGGGCAAGCATTTTTTCTCCATTTTCAATGGCTTCATCTATGCTACCTACCAAATTAAAAGCGGCTTCAGGAAGGTGATCTAATTCTCCATTGATGATTTGATTAAATCCTTTCAGGGTAGATTCAATAGGTACAAAAGCGCCTTTTATGCCGGTAAATTGCTCTGCTGTATAAAAGGGTTGTGAAAAGAAACGTTGTATTTTTCTAGCCCGATATACGGTTTTGGTGTCTTCTTCAGAAAGCTCTTCTATACCTAATATGGCAATGGTGTCTTGAAGAGACTGGTAGCGTTGAAGTATTTTTTTGACTTTTTGGGCGGTGTCATAATGTACCTGGCCTACTATTTCTGGATTGAGTATGTGAGAGGATGAGGCCAATGGGTCTATAGCTGGGTATATGCCCATTGCTGCTATTTTTCTGGAAAGGACTATGGTGGCATCTAAATGGGTAAATGTAGTGGCTGGAGCGGGGTCGGTAGGGTCATCGGCAGGTACGTATACAGCTTGTATAGACGTGATAGAACCATTTTTTACTGAAGTAATACGTTCTTGCATAGCCCCCATTTCTGTAGCTAAAGTAGGTTGATAACCTACTGCAGAAGGTAGGTGGCCTAGTAGGGCAGAAATTTCAGATCCTGCTTGTGAAAAGCGGAAAATGTTATCAATAAAAAATAAAATGTCTTTGCCTTGCCCTTTGCCATCGCCATCTCTAAACTGCTCTGCAATGGTTAGTGCAGAAAGTGCTACGCGGGCACGGATGCCTGGTGACTCATTCATCTGACCAAAAACAAGTGTGGTCTTAGACTTTTTTAGCGCTTCTTGATCTACTTTGCTTAAGTCCCAGTCTCCCTTTTCCATAGACTTTTTAAAAGCTTCTCCATAATTAATAATACCCGCACTAATCATTTCTCTTAAAAAATCATTGCCTTCTCTAGTTCGCTCGCCTACGCCTGCAAATACAGATAGCCCTTGATAGGATTTGGATATGTTATTGATAAGCTCTGTGATGAGTACGGTTTTGCCTACTCCAGCACCACCAAATAGGCCTACTTTGCCTCCTTTTAGATAGGGGGCTAACAAATCAATGATTTTAATGCCTGTGTAGAGGACTTCACGGCTTGTGGCCAAGTCTTTAAAGGCTGGTGCTGGCCTATGAATGGATAGCTTTTTGGCATTTTTTATTGTGCCGAGCCCATCTATAGGCTGACCTAGTGCACCTAGTACACGCCCACGGGTGAGTTGGCCTACAGGCACGGATATAGGATGTCCGGTGTCTAAAACTTTCATGTGACGCTGCAGGCCGTCTGTGCTTCCCATGGCCAAAGCTCTTACATTGCCTCCACCTAGGTGTTGGTGGCACTCTAAGGTAAGTGTTTTGCCTTCTGATGTGGTAACGGTAAGTGCATGAAGTAGATTAGGAAGTGTAGCATGATCTGAAGTATCAAAATGCACGTCTACTACTGAGCCTATAATGTTGATGATCTTTCCTTGATGGGACATAATAGCGTTGGGTTTTACTATTTAAAAGCTAAGATTTTTGGGCATAAATGTACTTATTTTTCATGAAAAGGTCAGTATTATTATGAGGGAATTGAGATGAGGGGGTGTAAGGTATATAGGTAGAATTGGGTTAAAAAATGACTTTTTGATAAAATTGGCTGCTTTGTAAAAGGGGTTTGGCAAATGGGGCTTTTATCTTTTAACCTTGGTAGGATGCAGATTTACGCATAAATTGTAGTATATTTACCGTGAATTTTTCAGGAGAGGTGGGTGAGTGGCTTAAACCAGCAGTTTGCTAAACTGCCGTACGTAAATTTAGCGCGTACCGGGGGTTCGAATCCCCCCCTCTCCGCCATGCTGAAGTAAAAATAGGCTTCGAGGTGTAGCGTAGCCCGGTTATCGCGCCTGCTTTGGGAGCAGGAGGTCGCAGGTTCGAATCCTGCCACCTCGACATTTAAAGCTATTTTTATTTTTGCTACAATCAGGTTCTGTAGCTCAACTGGACAGAGCGACTGCCTTCTAAGCAGTAGGTTGAAGGTTCGAGTCCTTCCAGAATCACCAGTAAAAGGCAAATGATTTCTGATGGGGCTATCCAAGATGGAATGTAAGCGTTTTATTCAAAATAGACTTTTTGCTCATGGGTGCCTATGTCTTGGATTTGGTGATGGCTCTTATAGTTCGCCTTTTCTAGGAAGAAGGGGTAGTTGGTAAAGCCCAAGAAGATTACTTGCTTTAAGCTGCTGTAGATGCGCTTCTTTTTTTTTGCTTGGTTGATATAGGCCTTAGCGGCATCGTACTCGGCCTTTTCTTTAAAACACTGGCTACTTGTATCTCTATGTACATGCCGCCGTCTTCGTATTTGCACATGGGGGATTAGATAAGCCTTTTTTATGGGCTTGTGGAGTTGTTTTTTGGTCTGGTATAGCTCATTCTATGTCAAGTGGAGCTACATTAACTAAAGAAGTGGAAAGAAGAAAAAAAATCAAACTCACATTATTTTCTAGCTTTTTTAAGATAAAAGGTAAAGGCTATTCTTTTATGATCTGAAGGGTTGTTTAGTGCATTTGGGCCTGCTGGGCCTAAATGCACTTGATCGATTACTATTTTAAAGCTGTGGGTGTCGTTTTTTAAACTCATGTGTGTAGAGAGTAGGCCAAAGTCACTAATGCCTGTATAGGGGATATTGGCTTTGTTTTTTTGAGGTTGATAAAAAGTTCTGGTTTTGCTTACTGTGGCAATATGAGGAAGCACTAATTGGAGGTTGAGTTGGGTAGTGAGTGTCTTTACTTCATCAAGGTTTCTTTTTTTGATTTTGGTATGAAGGCTATTTGTTGTATTGCCATCCATGCCTACTAATAGGAGTACTTTGGTATGATAAGTTTCTTCTATGTGCTTGCGAAGTGCTTGGATTACCTGTAAGCCGACTAATGTATTGTCTCCGTTGCTATCTGCATGGAAAGAGGCTACAAGCCAAATTTGTTTTCCTTTCTTCACTAGATTGATGGATAGTTTATCTTCCATAGTAAGTTTACGTAGATTTTTAAAGGCTTTGACTTCATTTTTGTATTTATCAAGTCCTTCTTTTGGGATAGAAAGGGTGGTGACTTGCTCAGGTGAGAATTTTCGGTTGCTGTACAAAATCACGGCGCCCATGCTATTTGATTTTTTAAGGTCTCTTCGGTCATCTTTGGCTATGAAATAACCTTTTTTAAGCAGGTTATTAACTACTAGACTGGGGGCTTCTTGTAGCATAATAATGTCGGTGCCTTTGAGTTGATGCACGTGTAATTGCGCAGATGCTAAGGCGTTTCCTAGTGCATTTTTACTGCCATGGTTGATGATATGAAGGAGCTCTTGAGTGGCTTGATGCTTGTAAAACCGAAGTGTCGTATAGTAGTCATACATGAATGTGACTAAGAGATTGCTTAAAAATTCTTTTTCTTTGCCTTTTTTTCTGTCCATTTGAAACAAATCTTGCAGGTAGGGTTCTATGGAGGCGATCCATTTTTGGGTGAAGGTATTAGGGTCAAGTTTTTTTTCTTTTGTTAAAAAAGAAACTATAGGCCCATTATAATGTAGTGGGGAGAGTCTTGTGCCTCCAAGTTCTCTCAAAGCCCTATCTACAGAAGAGCCAAATTTTCTGTTGAACAAGTCGCCTATTTGCATTTCTTGATGGACATGAAAAAAGGTGTACATTTCATTGATAAGGCTGTAAGCACTAACTGGCAAAGTGGTGTAGCAAGCGTCTAGTATCTGTTGAAAGTGCGTGGATTGAAAAAGGCTGTTTACTTTTTGGCTAGGTTTGTACTGCTTGTCAATATCTAAAATCTTTTGGGCAGCATGACTAAGCTTTGTATCAGTTGATTTTGCCATAAGCTTTAAAGGCTCTTGAAACTCTAGTGGATTGCTTAACACGTCTCCTATATTTTGCACATTAACTGTATAATATTCTTTGGTATAGCGTTGATGTATATAGTAGCTTGCTGTAGCTATAGGTACAAGCAGCAAAATGGCTAGAAGCTTTTTGTTATATATCTTTTTGAGATTGATGTACATAATGAGATGCTGGAGTGGATTATTGAAAAATAGTGTAATTGTGATTGTTTTTTTGCAAGGGCAAACCTAACTAATCTATTTGACAATTACTACTTTTACCAATATTACAAGAGGATGCTCCTTTGCAAGGATATTGCATAGGTTGGAAGGTTTGTATAAGACATCTTACTTAAATTTTCAAAACTGTACGGTAGCTTAATACCCAAAGTCTTTAGTTGTGTTGATGTGATCAATGCCAATACTTACGCGCTTCTGTAAGAAGGGTTAGGAGCGCCGAACATAATGGTACTTTGGTATAAAGTGTTTCTTTATACTTTTTAATCTCCAGAGTTTTTTCTGCAAGGCCTTTTTTGATCTTATATTTATTATCTATAGTATCAATAGATGAGGTAGTACAAAAAGTAAGGGAAGTAGATTGATCAAAAAATTTTGTATAGGATTTGACAGCTGGATAATTTCCATGGAGTACAGAATAGTATAACAAAGGAAGTCCACTTGTTGTATCTACTAAAACTTTCGTTTTATGCATGCTCCAGTCTTTTTTTTGACATTCTTTAGCACAATAGCGCACAGCTTTACATTCTTTACACCATTGGTCTGCATGCTGACCACAAACTGTACACAGCCTTTGTATTTTCAATAACTTGTGCTTTGTTATGATATTTTTCATCAATAGTGGGGTCATGAATTCATCACTGCATCTGTAAAAATCGATATAATTATCTTTGGTATGAGCAAAATTTCTTTTATTTTCTTCCTGTAATATGTTTAAGGCTTGTTGTATAGGGAATTCGTACTTTTTGACCATGTCATAAGCCAGCTTAGGTGTGCTTCCTATTGCAAAACTTATAGCCGCATGAAAAATAGTAGGATAAATAGCATCTTGTAGTGTTGAAATTATTTTTAGATCTTTTCCTTGATTTTCAATATTAGTTAAGCATAGTTTAAAACACTCTTTATTTCTATGGTAAGCAGTGATAGCACTAAAAATAGGGAGTTCTTTATCTACACCATGTTGGATAACGCTGGCATGAGGTGCTTTTTCTATTAGGATTGAAAAACGGTCAAAATCATTATCTTGTATAGTACATATAAGTGCACTTGACAAGTGCTTGGGATCTTCAGCGTATGGTTTTAGTAGTTGTAGCATGTTGGCATTATTTTCAGCAAAGGCTGGTGGTAGAAGTTTATGCATTTGGTCAGGCCCGATAGAGTTTAACACATGCATGGCTTCTGAAGGGCTCGGTTTTATTTGTATATAGGGTTTGTTTTTGGCTACCCAAAGAGTCATACAGGCACTATGCTTACCCATAGGATGTTTCTTATATACTTCATAGCCTGCTGCTA
The DNA here is from genome assembly GCA_039028995.1 of Bacteroidota bacterium. Taxonomy (GTDB): domain Bacteria; phylum Bacteroidota; class Bacteroidia; order Cytophagales; family Amoebophilaceae; genus JBCCHA01. Next base: position 5,828 of record JBCCHA010000021.1, read on the forward strand.
CTACTTTTTTTGCTTGCTGATCAAGTACTGGTTTTTCAAGGAGATCCCATAACCATTGCAAGGTAGTACATGAAGCTTTAATTTCACACGCTTTGTAAAATGCGTATGCTATCAGTTTTTTGTTGTCTTTTTGTATTCGTTGGGGAGTTTGCTTTTTCCCCTTACGTTTTGGTTTAGCATAAATAATTTTTTCTATTGCTTGTGCTTGTTTTTCACTATGGGGATTATCAGAGTATTTATAAAGTATTTCATCAATTTTTTTTGCTTTCTGCCTTAATTTTTTATCGAAAGTGGATTTAAGTTTTTCGCTTAATTGTTTTTCATCGTAGTTATCACTTTCTGAGTCATAGAAATCTGCTGGGAGCGGATTAGGTAGCTTTTCTTTGCTTCTTTGTTTTTTATCGAACGTATTATTTTCTGTATGGTGTTGGGTTAGGTTATCAAAGTTTTGCTCTTTTACTGAATCTTGTTGGAATATTTTTCTTAGGCCTGGATCGGTTTGAATAGATGCTGGATTTAGATGCTGAAGAGTATGTTTGAGTTTTTCTATTTCTTGGTTTGTTATGTTAGCAGGGAATTCTTTTTCTTCAGAGCTATTCACAAGCGTTTCTGTAAGAAAAGGCTTTAATTTTTCTAGGGTATCGCATGCAGCTTCATGGTTTTCGACTTGCTTTGAGTCTTCTTCTAAAGCCTCTTTTTTTAATGCTGGACAGCTTGCAAGGAATTTTTGAGCTTTATGAAGAAGTGTAGTGTGTTGTTGACGTTTTTTTTGTATGGTTTCATTGTTTTCAAAGTCACTAGAAGGTTCATCAACCATTTTATCTGCTCCATGTTTTAGTTGAAGTGTTGATTGATTTAATGCTTGAGTCATTTCATCTATTTTTTTTAAGGCTTTAACATCCTTTTTGTCAACTTGTATTTCACCTGCTGATGCTAACTGGCAAAATACTCTGGAGTAGTTGTTAAGTCTCCCAATCATATTTTCGGTAGATCTTAGCATTTCTTCTTGGGCTCCATATTGTTTTTGTGAAGCACTGATGATGTGCAAAGTGCTAAGCATGAAAAAGAAGATACTTGTTAGGGTGTAGAAGGTTTTGTTTTTGAGGTGTTGTTGGTACATAGGTTGAAAAGGTTTAAATTTTTGAACGGTACGATATTAATAGATTGTGTTTAGTAAGCGTATGTTTTTTCCTGTGCTTAGAGAGGGAAAACATAGGGATTGGTTTTTTGGGCTAGTAAATAAACATGTATTTTTTGTCCTTTTTTTTCACGATACGAACCGTGTCTCCTGTATGAAAAATGTAGAGGCTATCATGCTTTTTTACGATTTTATTTTCTTTTGCTTTGTAGACAAAAATTGCCTTTTCTTCAGCGAGCATAGGGTCTTGATGTTGTTGGTAAAAGATGTGCCAGGTGGTAGGCTCTTTTGTAGTTATTTGGTTTCTTGTAACAAAGCCTTTTTGGGTTAAGTTGAAGAAGTGGTGCTTGCCATGCTTGCCTTTGACAATATATGCTTTGTTATCAAAAACGTGTTTTTCGTTGTTTGTTTTAAGGATAAAGCGCTGTTTGCTATTTTAAAATTTTTCCCAGTTTTGGCTGTAGGCATCATTTGTATACTTTTTGTATAAGTTTTTTTCATGATGCAATAATAGACTAGGTGTAGCTTTTTTAGCAAATTGTAATTGGTTTTGAATTTTGGCTTTGATACAAATTTTGTCTTGCTGTTGCTTTATATGAATAGCATGTAGCCCTAGCTCTTGCAAAAAGCTGTTTTAATCCACCCGCCGCCTACTACGTCATTCCCCTCATAAAAAACCGCAGCTTGGCCTGGGGCTACAGCGCGTACCCCTTTGCCAAAAAAGACTTTCATCTCCTGGTTTTTTTGCTGGACTACAGCACCTACACCAGGGCTATTATAACGGACCTTCGCCACTACATCTAGATCTGCACTCAACTGGGGGTACTTAATCATATTAAGCTTATGCACCCACATGCCATTACGTGCCAAATCGTCTAGTGTGCCCAGTACTACGCGATTTTTTTGGGGTTGAATTTCAGTGACATATACTGGATAGCCTAGTGCTATTTTAAGGCCTTTTCTTTGGCCTACTGTATAAAAGGGATAGCCTTCGTGCTTGCCTACTACCTGGCCATTTTCTAGTACAAATTCGCCTCCTTCCACACGCCTTTCTAGGCCTTCTATGTTGCGTTTGAGAAAGCCTCGATAGTCATTGTCAGGGATGAAGCATATTTCATAAGACTCTGGCTTTTTGTTTAAATAGTCAAAGCCCTTTTCCTTAGCCAGTTGGCGTACCTTGTCTTTAGTTAGCTCTCCTAATGGGAAAATGGTACGAGAAAGGCTGGCTTGGGAAAGCCCCCAAAGTGCATAAGACTGGTCTTTGCGTTGATCTACGCCTTTGTAAAGAATGTATCTATCGCCTTGATTGCGCACACGTGCATAGTGGCCTGTAGCAATATATTGACAATCCAATGCATCTGCACGCTCTAATAGAGCCTCCCACTTGATATGGGTGTTGCAAAGCACACATGGGTTAGGCGTGCGGCCTGCTAGGTATTCAGATTTGAAGTTATTGACCACATAGTCGCCAAACTCTTTTCTAATGTCTAATACCATATAAGGAAAGCCCAACTTCACAGCTACTTTTCTAGCATCTTCTATCGTATCTAGATTGCAGCAGCCTATTTGTTTTTTAGTACTACAGCTTCGCTTATAGCTAAAGGTTTTCATAGTCACCCCCAACACTTCATAACCCTGCTCATGAAGCAGGCAGGCAGTGAGTGAGCTGTCTATGCCTCCACTCATGGCTACTAATACACGTTTTTTCATAAAAGCTAGTGTAAAAGCTTATTTATTTAGACGGTTTAGATGACTTTTTGTGCTTGCCATATTTTTTCATGAACTCAGCTACCCTACCTCCTGTATCTACAAATATTTTTTTGCCAGTATAAAAAGGATGTGAGGCCGAGCTGATTTCTATTTTTATAAGTGGATAGGTATGGCCATCTTCCCATTGTATCGTTTCTTTGGATGAAACTGTAGAGCGGGTTAAAAACTTTTCCCCACTGGTAGTGTCTAGAAATACCACTTCTTCGTATTTAGGATGAATATTTTTTTTCATTTTGATGAGCTGCATTAACTAAAATCGCTGCTAATTTAGTTTTTTTATCACTTCTAACATACTTTTATCGGGCAAATTTTACTTTAACCCTCTGTATGTGTGAAAAATATTACTTCCTCCTCCCTATAGTTTTAGTGTCTAATATTATGGCTGCTACTAATATAGAAACTATAAATTGGTATGAAGAGAAGCCTACTCTTAATAAAGAATATAAAGAAGATAAACCCCCAACCATAACACAGATAATAAAAGCTATAGAAAATGGGCAAGACTATTTTTATGATGGTGAAAAATGGGGCGCTTATAAAAAAGATGAAGATACACCTGAAAATGTCACAAAAATTATGCTTTGCACAAATGCAGAAATATTAGGTAAAGAACAAGGTTTTGTTTTCCCTTATCAATATCCTGGTGACATACTCAACATAGATTATAAAAGGGTAGATAAGCTTGGAAATATAAACCACTATCAAATTCAACAAATTGTAAGACAAGATAGGGGAATACCAAGTGAAGAAAAAATACAAGAGGCTAGAGAAAATAAACAAAACCTATACCTAGCTAAGAAAAATAGGAAAAAATATTTTATGTGGCAAAGCAAGAAAGTACAACCAGAAAATTGTAGAATGGTCATGATATGCCAAGATGATATTACTGAGTTTGAACAGGCCCCTGACGATAAACCTGTTTGTTTTTGTAATGTAAAGCCTAATAGCTCATTTTTATGTAACAAACGTATACACCTTACCCCAAGTGAAGAAGAAATCTGCACAGCTAAGAATAATCTTAAAAACACGATAAGCCCAGCATTAATTTTTAATCAAACAAACGGATGGATTGCTTGTGATGCATATGGTTTTTCA
>JBCCHA010000022.1:0-9806 GCA_039028995.1 Bacteroidota bacterium
ATTTTTTTTTGTCTTTTTTTCGGGGGTTAATTTAATAATTTATAATGATTTTAATATAAAAATCAGATTGTTTTGTGTGAATTTTATAATAGGTATGACTGGTTAACTAGGGAGATAAAATAGTTGACAAATTAAAGTAGGTTGGCTTTTAGCTGAGTTGATTTATTTTTTTAGTAATGTAGTTGAATGAGAAAAAGCGTTGTGATTTTTTTAAGTATCTTCTGCCATGAGACTATTGAGTTTTTCTTTAGTTAGTATCTTCCAAATGGTTTTTCCTTCAGGGGTGTAGTTAGGATTTTGACAACTAAAGAGTTGGGCTATCATAGATTCTATAACTACATTGGAGAGTATGAGGTTTTCGTTAAAGTATACTTTTTTAGCTATGGCTTTAATCCAATTTTTATTTGTAGGTAGAGAGGTATTTTGTTTAGCTAGTTTGTACTGCTCTATGAGCTCTTCAAATAGCTCTTGTAGGCATTGGTGTTTAATTTCTGGTGGGGCTGCACTAATTATAACAGTATTGGGAGTTTGTATTTTGAAGTCAAAGCCTAGTGCTTGTGTTTCTTTTTGATAGTGTTGTATAAGACTCAGATCTGCGGGTTGCAATGTAATTTGGGTAGATATTAAAAGTTTTTGTTTGGTAGTGGCACTGGCTTTATTTTGATGTAAAATTCTTTCGTATATAATGCGTTCGTAAGCGCCAATGAGGTCTATGAGTAGGGCGCCAGATTTGACTTGAGCGATTATATATTGTTTGTGTACTAGGAGTTTATTAGCTAAATCATTGTCTTTTTTGAGCAGCTCTTCACTAGTTTTTTGTGCTAATTGAGCAGGTTGTTCTTTAGGGGTTGGCTGAGGTAAGTTTCTGAATAAGCTGTAGTCTTTTTCTTGTTGGGAGATAGTGGTTGAGGGGGGTATATTGGGGGGTTTAGAGGAGACTAGGGAGGTGTAGTTTTCTATTTGTTCAAAATCTAATGAGGGTATGATGTGGTAGTTGGCTAGTGCTTTTTTGATAGCTGTATTGATAATGCCGTAGATAAGGCTTTCTTCTTGAAATTTGATTTCTGTTTTGGTGGGATGTACGTTGATGTCTATTTGTGCTGGGGGGAGGTTGATGTAGAGCATGTAGGAAGGGAAGGTATTTGGGGCTATCAAGCCTTCAAATGCTTTTTTGACTGCATGGCTTAGGTAGGTGTTTTTTATGTAGCGATTATTGACAAAAAAAAACTGTTCACCTCGTGTTTTTTTAGCGTCTTTTGGGGGGGATATATAGCCATATATTTTAATGAGTTCAGTGCTGGCTTGGCAGGGAAGGAGCTTTTTTTCATGATTTTTGCCAAATAGGTGGGTAATGCGCTGGGCTAGTTTTTGGGAGGGGAGTTGATATAAGAGGTTTTTGTTTTGATATAGCTTGAAGGCGATTTGGGGGTTTGCTAGGGCGATGCGTTGGAACTCTTCAATGAGGTGGCTATTTTCTACGTTAGTGGATTTAAGAAATTTACGACGGGCGGGCACATTGAAAAAAAGGTTTTTTACGCTAATGCTGGTGCCTATTTCTGAGGTGGTGGGTACTTGTTGCTGTACATTGGAGCTTGATAGGGTAAGATGTGTACCTAGCTCTTGGTCTGGTGCTCTGGTGATTAAGGAGATTTTTGATACTGCGGCAATAGAGGCGAGTGCTTCTCCTCTAAATCCTAGGGTTTGTATATTGCTTAGGTCTGTGGAGCTTTTTATTTTAGAGGTGGCATGACGTTCAAAAGACATTCTTGCATCTATTTCGTTCATGCCTTGCCCATTGTCTATGACTTGTATCAGGGTGCTGCCTCCATCTTTGATGAGGGCTTTGATGGAGGTACTCTTGGCATCTACGGCGTTTTCAAGTAGTTCTTTGAGCACGGAAGAGGGTCTTTGTGCTACTTCTCCTGCTGCGATTTGATTGGCTAGTTGGTCGGGGAGTAAAAAAATTTTTTGAGACATAGAACCTTGTTGTGAATTAATTTTGGGTAAGTTATGAAGTTACTTTAGGTTATTCAATAGCTGTTTGGCTAGGTTGAGTGCGTTGTCAATACCTTCTGTACTTTCTCCATGAGCCATGGCAAAGTGATTTTGCCCGCCTCCTTTTCCTTTTATATAGGGTAAGAGTTTTTGGATAAGGGCTTTGGCAGAATATGATGGTGTGGTTTGTTTGGAGACACTAACTATTATGTAGGCTTTTTGGTCGATTATTGAAGCTAGTACTATGCAGTGTGGTGTTTTTGTTTTATTAAATGAAAAGGCGAGCTTTCTTAATTCTTCCGTACTTTGTAGTGTTACTTTTTCTATGGCTATGTAGGTGTTGTTTATGCATAGCATTTTGCTTTCCAGCTGAGTTTTTTGCTGTAAAAAGTGCTTTTCTGCTATTTTATCAAAATTATATTTTAATGTTTTATACTTTGCTAAAAGTGCTTGCGTAGCTTTAAGGGGGTCTTGTGTATTTTCTAGGCACTTTCCTATCTCTAATAGCACATGTTGTTTTTCTTCTACCCACTGTGCGGCGTCTACGCCTGTAAGTGCTTCTATTCTTCTAATGCCTGTACTTACGCCTTTTTCTGTTTTTATTTTAAAAAAGCCTATCATGCCTGCGTTTTGTAGATGTGTACCACCGCATAAATCGGCACAATAATCTCCGTAGGTAACTACTCGTACTTTTTCTCCATATTTTTCACTAAAAGTAGCAGTAGCGCCCATTGCTTTGGCTTGTGCTAGTGGTATTTCTCTAAGCTCTTGCAAAGGGAGATTCTCACGAATTTTTTCATTTACTAATGCTTCTATTTTGTGCAAAGTAGCCATGCTTAACTTTTCATTGTAGTTAAAGTCAAACCGTAAGCCTTTTTCATGTACGAGTGAGCCTTGTTGGGTAATATGGCTGCCTAGTACTTTTTCCATAGCTGCTACCATAAGGTGTGTAGCTGTGTGGTTTCTGCTTGCATTGTTTCTTTTTAATGCGTCTACTTTGCAAGTGAGTATGCTTTGTAGATTTTCTGGTAGCTCTTTGGTGTAGTGTATAATCAAGTTATTTTCTTTTTTAGTATCTATCACTTGAATGGTCTGATGGGCTGTGAGTATCTCACCTGTGTCTCCTATTTGGCCTCCTGCTTCTGCATAAAAGGGTGTTTTTTCAAACACGAGGTGATACAAAACTTCTTCATTTCTATAGGCTGTACGGTATTTGATAAGCTTGGTTTTTGTGTGAAGCTGGTCATAACCTACAAAGGTAGTTTGCAGGTCTGGGTGTATGATATGCCATTGGCTGTGCTTTAGGTTACTTGCTTTTTTTGATCTTGCCTTTTGATTTTGCATACATTGTTCAAATTGGACTTCATCTATATTGAATCCTTTTTCTCGGGCCATTAGTGCAGTGAGGTCTGGGGGAAATCCATAGGTGTCATAGAGTTCAAAAACTACTTCTCCAGATAGGGTATTGCTTGTTTTGGGCAAGTTTTTTATTACTGAAGCGAATTGGCTAACTCCTTGTTGCAAAGTTTTCAAAAAAGCGGTTTCCTCTTGGTATATGAGTTTGGTTATTAAGTTTTGTTGTAGCTCAAGTATTGGATAAGTTTTGCCTAATGTTTGGGTAACTTGCTGGGTAAGCTCATGTAGAAATGGTTTTTGAAGATTGAGGTAGGTATATCCGTATCGGAGTGCACGCCTTAGAATCCTACGCACCACATAGCCTTCTTTTTGACTAGAAGGTATAGCTCCTTCAGCTACAGCAAAGGTAATGGCTCTGATATGGTCGGCTATGACGCGAATGGCTATGTCTTTATTAGGGTCTTTGCCATATACTACATTTGATTGTTGAGAAAGTGCAGTGATGATGGGCTTAAATAGGTCGGTATCATAGGCAGATTTTGTGTGTTGAAGCACCATAGCTAGTCTTTCTAGCCCCATGCCTGTATCTACGTGCTTCATAGGTAAAGGTTGTAATAAGCCAGGTGCATTTTGATTGTATTGCATAAACACAATATTCCAAAGCTCTATCACCTCTGGGTGCTGCTTGTTAACTAGTTGGCTGCCAAGCACTTTTTTTCTTTCTTCATCACTCCTTAAGTCTATGTGTATTTCTGTAGAAGGCCCGCAAGGGCCTGTGGCTGCCATGGACCAAAAGTTGTCGGCTTTATTACCATATATAATATGGTTTTCAGGTAGATGGTTTTTCCATAGTGCATAAGCTTCAATGTCTGGGTCTAGTTGGCTGTTTTTTTGACCTTCAAAAACTGTGACATATAAGTTTTCTGGATTTATTTCATATACCTGTGTAAGTAGTTCCCATGCCCAAGCAATAGCCTCTTTTTTAAAGTAACTACCAAAAGACCAGTTGCCCAACATTTCAAATAGGGTATGGTGATAAGTATCTGTGCCTACCTCTTCCAAATCATTATGTTTACCTGCTACACGTAAGCAGGGCTGGCTAGTGACTACCTGTTTTTTTTCAGGTGTTTGGTTGCCTAAGAAGATATTTTTAAAAGGGTTCATCCCTGCATTAATAAAAAACAAATCGGGATCTTCTTGGTTGACAATAGGGGCTGGGGGGAGATGGGTGTGTCCTTTTTGGTTAAAGAAATGGATAAATTTGCTTCGAATAGTAGAAGTGTTCATCTTGCTATGGGTATTGATCTTTTTTTACGAACAAAAATAAAGATTTATATGTTTTGAAATATGAAAACTTACGAAAAAATCTATTTTTTATTAAATTTGCGTATTAATTTTTTTTAAATGCACACTATTTTTAAATCATTTGTCTTATCTGCCTTGCTTTTTGCTTACCCTGCAAAATCCAAGATTAAGTCTTCTTTGCCAAGACAAGCAAAAACGGAAAACCCCAAAGTTACCTTTACTAAGATAGCCAAATTTACAGTTATAGGAGTACTAGGATCTGGAGCTCTATTATACTTGTTGAATTCCACGCAAAAGCTTGACAAGCCTGGTGGTACACAGCTGCAAGTAACATCAAAAGCACCTATAAAAAGGGGAGACCACCAAGTTACGACTTCAAACTTGAGAAAAGCCGGATTAAAACCACTACCAAACAAACAAGATAAAATAACACAGCCAGCTCCAGATGTGAAAGAGGACGCGAAGAGGGTCGTTCCTCAACCGCCTAACGATCAACTGTACAAAGCAAACCAACAAAAGGCCCCTGTAAAAAAAGAGCATGCTCAAGTGCAAGTCTTAGATTTGGAAGACTATGATGAGGCTAGCTTATTAGCATATGCATTAGAATTAAGTATGATGGAGTATGAGGCAACGCGTGCATTCAAACCTAAATCTAAAATATATCCAGAAGTAAAGTATATAAGTGTAACAAAATATGATGGTTTTTTTGTAAATAAAAAGGGAGACATATGGCTTGCATCTAATGATAAAGCACAAACACTTGGTGATTCAAATCCGAGTGCCACGAATAAATGTACTATTTGTTTAGACACAAGGAATGAACTTAATAAAGAGGGGGCAAACCTTTTTCATTTTTGCACTTGTGCAAATACAATGTGTGCTGGGTGCGCTCTCAGATCTATTAGTACAACCCGAATAAGTGACAATTTGCAACATGAAGTACAACCTCAAAATCTTACTGACTTACAAGATGAAGCATTGCAAGAAGCTATTAACAATTCTCTATCAGAAGTAGGCACTGAGCAAAAGCACTCGCATTTGACCTGTCCCGCATGTAGGACAAGGTATACCAACCAGGCTTTAGAAATGATAAAGTACCTGAATCAAAATAATCACTATGCAAGCTTCCAAAAAGAATTTGATGAGGTGGTAAAATAATAAGATAACAACTGTTAAATTGGCTCAACATAATATGTATACAAAAAGGATTTATTTAGCATGGCAGGCCCTACTTTTTTTAGCTCCTGTATGGGCTACTCAAACACCTACCCCGCCTGCTCATTTAGCCACTTATCAGCAAGAAGAAATAGACTCCACAAAACAGGCTAAACTTCATGGAAAAACAGGTTATTACATGGCATTATTAGCAGGAGCTACTAGCATAGCCTTGATAAGTGGTGGTATAATACTAGTTATAGCAAACAAAAAGCCTGTAAGTGAAAAAGCACCTAATGCAACGCATGTAAATGGTTTTTTTGTAGACAGCCATAAAGTTTGGCTTGCAGCTAATGATGCCAATCAAAAGTTTTTAAACCCTACAATACCCGCATGCTCCAAATGTGAAGAGCAAAATGCAGAAAGCAAACTAGATATTGCCTTCTGCACAAAAGGCCACCTTTTATGTCCTTCACATGCCCATGAGATAGTCACTAATCAACCACACCAGCCACTATGCCCAGAGTGCCAAACTCCTTTTGCTCCTCAAGCAATCCAAAAAATCAAAGCCCTAAATCATAATCAAGCCATGCTACCTGCTACTATAGGCAATGAACAAAAGCGTGTGAGAGACCATATCAAAAAAAGTCTTAAAAGTGAAAAAGCACCTAATGCAACGCATGTAAATGGTTTTTTTGTAGACAACCATAAAGTTTGGCCCGTTGCTAATGATGCAGCGCAAGAATTTTTAAATCCTACAATACCCGCATGCTCCAAATGTGAAGAGCAAAATGCAGAAAGCAAACTAGATATTGCCTTCTGCACAAAAGGCCACCTTTTATGTCCTTCACATGCCCATGAGATAGTCACTAATCAACCATACCAGCCACTATGCCCAGAGTGCCAAACTCCTTTTTCCCCTCAAGCAATAAAAAAAATCAAAGCCCTGCATCATAATCAAGCCATGATACCTGATAGTGTAGGCAATGATCAAAAGCATACTAGAGACGATATCAAAAAAAATCTTGTGCACGCAGATGATGTAGGGGAATATCAAGGTGTATGTTTTACAAAAGACTACGCATATGCTACATCGCATGACAAAAAGATTAGACCTACACCAAGTGATGATGGTGATTACGAATGCAATTCCTGTTATAATGAAAGCGATAAAGTACAATTATTCATGTTTTGTGATTATTGTAATACTATCTACTGTTACAACTGCATGCAAAGTATATTAGGTGAAAAAGGTAAGTTATGCGGCGTGTGTGAGGCCCAATTGAATGAAAATTTTTTGAAAACCTTATCAAATAAAAATCTGCGTGATCAAATCCATGCCAAACAAAAGGCACTTAAGGGCTAGGCTATAGGAAAATAGCACCTCAAGAGAAAATCCATAAAGTAGTCTGTATTTCTAAAAGTTTATAAAGCGTATTTTTATAGGTGATATTTTTTAAATTTTTATACCTATGCCTAACGCACCTTCTAAAAAAGAAATACTTCAAGATACCCTAATTGCCCTAGAAAAAAAGTATGGAAAAGGGATTATCATGACGCTTAGCGATGAAAAAATAGCCAACCTCCCCGCACTTTCTACAGGATCTTTAGGCCTAGATTTAGCCCTGGGCATAGGAGGTTTGCCCTATGGTAGAATTCTAGAAGTATACGGGCCTGAATCTTCTGGAAAGACTACACTCGCTTTGCATGTGATAGCTGAAGTACAAAAAAAATCAGGCATAGCCGTGCTTATAGATAGCGAGCATGCTTTTGACAAAAGCTATGCAAAATCTTTAGGGGTAAATACAGATAGCCTCCTCATCACACAGCCTGATGATGGGGAGCAGGGACTAGAAATAGCTGACCAGCTCATAAAGTCAGGGAGTATAAATTTGGTAGTGGTAGACTCTGTAGCAGCTTTAGTGCCTAGAAGTGAACTGGAAGGGGAAATAAGCGATCATAGTGTGGGCACCCAAGCACGCCTTATGTCAAAGGCACTTCGCAAACTTACAGGTCATATTCATAAAACAGGTGCGATATGTCTTTTTATTAACCAAATTCGACAAAAAATAGGCGTGGCATTTGGTAATCCAGAAACTACACCGGGAGGCAATGCATTGAAGTTTTATGCTTCAGTGCGTGTAGACATTCGTAAAGTGGCCCAAATTAAACAAGCGGATAAGATCATAGGGCATACCATTAAAGCAAAAGTGGTGAAAAATAAAGTAGCTCCGCCTTTTAAAATTACGCATTTTGATATTTTATATGGAAAAGGCATCAATAGGCTTGGAGAAATCATAGACTTAGCACTATCTTTGTCCCTGATTACTAAATCAGGTGCTTGGATTTCTTGCAATAATGAAAGGTTAGGACAAGGCAGGCAAGCCGCTATAGAAGCTTTAGAAGCTAATGTAGATCTGCAAAAAAAACTAATAAGCCAAATCAAAGCCAAGTACCTTGAGACATTTTAAATAGCTTTTAACTACCACATGTACATTCAACTATTTATACTCTTCTCCATTCCATTACTTGCAGGGCTATCCATATATTTTTTACCTAGCTTATCTAAGCAAATTTACCACTTTTCACTAGTATTTGGGGGCAGCTACCTATTTAGTTTTTTACTTGTACATATGCTACCAGAACTCTTTGAGAGCTGGCACAAACACTACCAAATGATAGGTTTATACTTACTAATAGGCTTTTTTTTACAAATCTTTTTAGATTTTTTAAGTGGCGGTATCGCACATGGGCATTCACATAGTACTAAAAATGTTAAAACTGCAAAATTCACACAGCTTCTCCCCTTAGTTTTGGGCCTTTCTATACACGCACTACTAGATGGTATTTTGCTAAGCTTTGCTGGTACGCCTTCTATAGGTCATTGTCACCACCATCATCATCATCATGTAGGAGGGTTGCTGTTTGGGATAGTGCTACACAAAATGCCTATATCTTTCATTCTTTCCATGCTATTAAAGGGTATGAATGATAACAAAAAAATCAATTTCCTATTTTTATTACTATTTTGCCTAGCCTCGCCAGCCGGCTGGCTATTGGCTAACGCCCTTCAAGCCAGTGCCATATTTTCTTCCCATGCATTGCTTGCCATAAATGCAGTTGCCGTAGGAAGTCTTTTGCATATAGCCACTACTATTCTCTTTGAGTCTAGCCCCGAACATCATTTCAATGCAAAAAAACTTGTCATGATACTATCAGGTGGTATATTAGCTGTAGTGATGACACATGTATAAAAAGCTATATTTAAAAATATGAAAGTCAATGAAAAAACCTTAGACAACATCAGTCAAATGGCATGCCTAGAGCTTGATCCTCAGCAAAGAAAAAGCATACAAGCTGAGCTTACCAAGATGGTATCATGGGTAGAAAAACTATTGGAAGTAGATACAGAAGGCGTCCAGCCTCTCACTACACTTTCTTCAGAAATCAATCAGCTCAGCAATGATGAGCCTGAAGCCCCTTTATCACAAAAAGAAGCACTTGTCAATGCACCTCATGCTTATCCACCTTACTTCGTTGTGCCTGGTGTGAAGGAGTAGGCAAAAAGGGAGAGAATTCAATTATGCCATTGCTTTACATCAACCTAAAGCTTAAAACCGAATACTAAATGGAAGGATTAGCTTCAAAGTCTTTGGCTACGAAAAAATACATCCTAATCAATGTTATTTGTCCATTAAAGGAAAAAACCTTCAAGGCAAAGACATAATGCCATTTTTGGGCTATATAGCCTGGTTTTCAATATACTTTCTAAGTAAGTTCTACATCACCATTCTACTAAAATTACTAGAAAATTTTCCCAAATAGTGCCATAATCAAGAAAAAGCCCTAGTTTAATCTAAAAAAATACTTATCAACAAATTAAGCATTATCCCTCACAATTATTTTTGGGGCTAGCTCCAAAAATAAATTATAAATAAACTAGTAAAATAACGCTTCTATCCAACATTTTATGTAAATAAATTTTTTAGCCCTAA
>JBCCHA010000023.1:0-9646 GCA_039028995.1 Bacteroidota bacterium
CCTCCACCCCCCGTTCAACCCCCTGGTGCACACCCCCGTCCCCCCCTGTTAAATTTTGTTGAATTATTTTCATAATTTTTGCCACAAAAATTCACCTCGTAGCTCCGTGGTACAGCACCTGGCTTTTAACCAGGGTGTCCTGGGTTCGAGTCCCAGCGGGGTCACTTTTTTTAGATTTCCCCAAACACTTCTATTGCTTCAGCAGCCCAAAATTTTTTTCTCTAGCAGGACATCAGCCTCTATTTATTGTTTTGTTTACTTACTGAATTTCTTTTACGCTTGAAGCGCATAGGAATGTAGCTTACAGCTCTTGATTTTAATTTTTTGCTATGCATTTAACTAAAGCAAGCCAACCAATGCAGTTTTTACTAAATACAATTAGCTCACTACAAAAAATAATGGGCAGAGGGGCTTAGCAGTTAACAAATTAAGTCCAGTAATGGCATTTAATAGATTTTGTTTAGGCATCTACTTTTTCATAGGTAACTCAATTACCCCCCAAACACTACTACATGCACCCCTTTACGATTAAAGTGTACTTTCAAAGCAGGTGGTGAAACAAATAGCTTCGTGTCTTGATTTATTTTACTATAAAGCATCAATACCCTCCGCCTATAATCAGGTATAGGAGATATATGAAGTAGACAAAATATCAAAAACTTTATAATGCTATTTTAGGTGGCGCATTCGGCTTTTTTTCTTAAATGCTTACTTTGCTTTATATAGCTAAGGATAGATCTTTTCCAGCAAAGAAAAATGCAATTTCTTGGCGGGCTGTATCTTCTGCATCAGAGCCATGAATTGCATTATGATCAATAGATCTACCAAATTTTGCACGTATAGTATCTGGCTTAGCTTGACTAGGATCTGTAGCACCTATTAAATCTCTAAAGTCTTGGACGGCATTTTCTTTTTCAAGCATCATCACCATTACAGGGCCTGAGCTCATGTAGGTACAGAGGTCATAGTAAAAAAACTTATCTTGATGAATTTTATAAAAGGCTTGTGCTTGTGTCAGGCTAAGATGGGTAATATAGAGATTATGAATAGTAAAGCCTGCTTGTTGTATTTGGGTAATGATAGGACCTGCGTGGTTATCTTTAAGTGTATAGGGCTTGATAATAGCGAGTGTATGTGTGTTTTTCATAATAAAAATAGGTTGATTTTTGGTAAAATTAGCTTGGTTATATCTTCGCAGCAAATTGGCGTAAAAAACGTATGTCATTTTGGGTAAAGAGGCGTATATCTGGAATTTGATAATACAGCATGGCTATGCGTTCTATACCCATACCAAAAGCAAAGCCTGTATATTTTTCTGGATCTATTTTGCAGTTAGTCAACACGTTAGGGTCTATCATACCTGCACCTGCTATTTCTACCCAGCCTGTATGTTTACATACTGCACAGCCTTTACTCTTGCAGAGCAGACAACTGATATCTACTTCTGCACTGGGTTCTGTAAAAGGAAAGTAGGAGGGTCTAAAACGTATTTTGATTTTAGGGCCAAAGAAGTTTTCTACAAAATAAAAAATGGTGTTTTTCAAATCAATAAAACTTACTTCATCATTAATGTATAGCCCTTCAAGCTGATGGAACATGCAGTGTGTACGTGCTGAGATTGCTTCTTTTCTAAATACTTTTCCTGTAGAGAGTATTTTGATAGGCGGATTGTTATGTTGCATAGTACGTACTTGTACAGAAGAGGTATGCGTACGCAAAAGACTTTTTTCTTTAGTAGGTCTGGCTATGAAAAAAGTATCTTGCATTTCACGTGCAGGATGATCTTGGGGAAAGTTCAATGCAGAAAAATTATTCCAGTCGCTTTCTATCTCAGGTCCATCAGCAAGACTGAAGCCTATACGCCTAAATAAATGTATTATTTTTTGGGTAATTTGATTGAGGGGATGTATAGTTCCAGGTTGACTGTAGGCAGGGGGCAAGGTGAGGTCTTCAGGGGCTGAATTTGCAGACAATGATTGCTTATTATGTTGCTTTTCATATTGATTATATTTCTCTTGTGCTATATTTTTAATGCTATTGAGCAGCTTGCCAAAGTGTTTTTTTTCTTCGGCAGGCATTTTTTTCAATTGCTCAAAGAGCAGTGTGAAAGCTTCATTTTTTTTGCCGATATACTTTTGTTTAAAAATGGCTAGCTCTTCTAGGCTATTAATGTGGTAATTGGCTATTTCTTTTTCTAGGGTTGTGATTTGTTTTTGCAGCATGGGAAAATAGATTGAAAGGCGGGTGGGGTATGTGGGTTTGTTTGAGCTTTTGACTTACTTAATTTTTGGGTGTTTAATCAGGGTTTGGTAGGTGATAGGTGGCACAATAAGTATACTTAAAATGAACAAAACGCCTATTTGTCTAAGATCGTTTTTCAAGGTTAAGTCAAGTATACCCGATGCCCATAATTGTAATACAGAAAAAATCGTTAATGTATATGTGAGAATTTGGGAAGCTGTAACGAGTGTTAGGGCTTTACATTTTTCTTTAAAAGTGACTTTTATGTTATGGGCAAAAATAAAATAGGTTAAGCTAACTGGAAGCAGGAGGGGGAGAAGGTACCATCTAGTAATTAAGGTTATTTCACTAGGTGTGAAGTAGTTATTATCTATATAATCAAGTGCTACATGTATTAAACAACTGATTATAGTGGGCACAAAACAAAGGCCAATTTTTTCCCATGAAGACTTATTTTGGGGAGTAGATTGTTTTTTTGATTCAGTAGCTTGCTTTTGTATAGCTTTTTCTTTAGCATGGCTATATGGGGTAGGGAAACTAGCTATAGAAGATAGTAGCAAGAAATAAAATGTTTTTTTGATAATTGGCATAGTATGGATTACAGCTTTATTTTTTCAATATCCCATGCTAAGGTTTTGGGGTTGTAAGTAAATACAGTAGGTGCAGGATCATTTGGATTATACTCGATGTCACTGCTGTCAGGTTGTTGTGTGAGTTTTAAAAATTCTATGTTAAGTTTCCCTTTTTTGATAAGTGTTGGAATAAGCCCTATCAGTTCATCTAAGCTTTTTATGGGTTTTCCATTGAGATGAGTGACTGTACTGTGAAAACGCCTTGGTCTAAAATATTTGGAGGTGCTAAAGCTTTTGCCTTGCTCTATTTTATAAAAAGTTACACTGCGAGGCTTCATAGCCACGTTATAAGCCCAACAATCGTCTGCTTCGAACCAGTAAGCGCCACCAAAATAAACTAGTTTTTTGATGGCATGCTTGTGCATGTCATAGAGTGGCACTTTGACTTGCGTCATTTTGCCTTGGCGATAGATGTCTAGGGTTATATGGGATTGGGGGGCTTTGCTCATCAAAATATCAAGTGTAGCAAGGTTGCCTCCTAGTGTTTTTCCTTGTGCCGCATAGATGATGTCTCCAGGTTTAAGTATTTTTTCTGCGGGGGTACCTTTGATCATTCCATTTACCCTCATGAGATATTTTGTATTTGCAGGTAGCTGTTTTTTTAAGGCAGCTATTTCTTTTTTTGATAGGTTAGCATCTGCTAAAGGCAAAAGAGACAAAATAGCTCCCATATGCTTACGCACGGGTTGCTTGCCTTTTTCTACAGCGTCTTTGATATATCTAAGATAGGTTAAATCGCACCCTAAGCCATAGGTTCTAGACATGGCATGATTGAGTGAGACAATTTTGCCTTCTGTATCATATACGGCTGAGCCACTAGAACCCCCTATTGTATTGCTACTATAGGTAATGTCTCCTTGTGGAAGATTTTGATAAGAGCCAGTAGCCATAGTGATCTCTTCTAAGTTATTTATTCTGCCAGTGTGAATAGCATTACTATTCCCTTCGCTATTGTTGACTATAAATATGGCATCATTGACTTTAGGTGCTTTTTCGCTCAGCTTAGCTTCTGTAGCTTGTTGCGGTATTTCGGTAGGGTTTACTTGCACTACGGTGATATCTAGCCATGGGTCTACATAAATGACTTTTGCATATGTTATGGTGCCCTCAAAAAACTGTACTTCACACTTACCTGCTATTAATAGGTTTACTACATGGCTATTGGTAAATACATATCCCTTTTTCTTGTTAAAAACGACTCCTGAGCCAAACCAATTGGTATAGTTTTGATAAGGCGTGACAGGGGCAGTTACATTTATTTTTACACTAGCTTTATGGGCGTTTTCTTGTACACCTAAGCTAATAGTTTCTGTACTAAGCTTAACCTCTTCTTGGGTAAGTTGCTTTTGTACCTTGTCTACATTGTTTTCTAATTTTTCAAGCTGTTTGCTTATAGATTGAAGTGCATGTGCGTTTTTTGCATGTTTGGTGTTTTGTGTTTGGGTTTTTCGAAAAGTTTGGTAAAGGAAAAAACCTTGTGTGGCTACTGTGATCATGAGCACGGCTAGAAGTAGGCTAGTGATTTTTTTATACATGATTGAAAAGAGATAAAATTATAGGTTGAAATAAAACCTAAAGGTAGTTTTTTTTACTAAAAAGATAAATGACTGGAGAGAGCTTTGTTTGCTGATGGCATAGGGTGATTAGTTTATAGAAATAAGCAAAGGTTACCTGCTACATTTCTATTAGGTAGTCTTTTCGCATTTTGTTACTTCTTAATTGATTTTACTCAGTTAGGGTAATGCGAAAGTAAAAAAGAGCCCTATGATTATCATCATAAGGCTCTTTTTTGTATGGAAATGAGGTTTGTTTTACATCATATCTGGCATACCTCCTCCTGGCATAGCAGGTGGTGTATTAGGTTTTTCTGCTTTAGGCTGATCTACTATAATGCATCCGGTTTTGATGAGTAAACTTACTATGGAGGCTGCATTATCTAGAGCCAGACGGGTTACTTTAGCAGGGTCTATAACGCCTAGGCTATGCAATGCACCATAAGTATGGCTGTGGACATTATAACCGTAGTCTTCTTTACCCTCTTTTATTTTGTGCATAATCGGGTAAACTTGCTCTGTGCCCAATGCATTGGCTAAAATGGTATAAAGAGGTGCTTCAAGTGCTTTTTGTATAATTTTTATACCAGTTTGCTCATCTTCATTTTTCCCTTTCAAATCATCCAAGCTCTGTGATGCACGAAGCAGTGCTATACCTCCTCCTGGAAGCACGCCCTCTTCTATAGCAGCCCTAGTAGCATTAAGTGCGTCTGTTACACGATCTTTTTTCTCTTTCATCTCTACCTCAGTAGGTGCACCTACATGTATTACAGCTACGCCTTGAGAAAGCTTAGCCATTCTCTCTTGTAGTTTTTCCTTGTCATACTCTGAGGTAGACTGTTTGATTTGTAGCTCTATTTCTGCCACTTTAGCTTGTACTTTATCTTTTTTACCCAAGCCATCTACAATAATGGTATTCTCCTTATCCACTTTGATTTTTTTAGCACCTCCTAAATAGTCTAAAGTAGTATTTTCTAGCTTGTAACCACGCTCTTCACTAATCACTGTACCTCCGGTAAGTGTAGCAATGTCTTCTAGCATGGCTTTTCTATGATCGCCAAACCCTGGGGCTTTTACAAAACAGCATTTTAATGCGCTATGTAGTTTGTTGAGTACTAGGAATCCTAGTGGTGGCCCATCAATATCTTCTGCTATGATAAAAAGCGGCTTACCTGTTTTGGCTACACTTTCTACAATATGCAGCATAGATTTAAGATTAGTAATCTTTTGGTCTGTAATGAGTATATAGGGGTCATCAAGCTCTGCAACCATTTTTTCTGCATTGGTCACAAAGTGAGGAGAGTGATAGCCTCTATCAAATTGCATACCTTCGACCACATTTACCTCAGTTTCGGTTCCTTTGCCTTCCTCGACAGTTACCACTCCCTTATGACCGACCTTATCCATAGCGCCAGCTATCATTTTACCCATCTCATGGTCATTATTGGCAGAAATAGTAGCTATTTGTTCTATTCCTGACAAGCCAGATATGCTTTTAGCCTGCTTTTTAAGCACTTTCTGTACATGGTCTACAGCTTTAGACATCCCATGTGTAAGATCTATGGGATTAGTACCTGATGTGATATTTTTAATGCCTTCTTGCAGCATAGATTGGGTTAAAAGCGTAGCAGTAGTAGTCCCATCACCAGCGTCATCATTCGTTTTAGAAGCGACCTCCTTGACAAGCTGTGCACCGGCATTTTCTATAGGATCTTCAAATTCTATCTCTTTGGCTACACTCACCCCATCTTTAGTAATATGAGGTGCACCAAACTTTTTCTCAATAACTACTGTTTTCCCTCCTGGTCCCAGTGTACTTTTTACTGCATCAGCGAGTTTATCAACGCCAAGCTGAGCTTTTTTTGTGGCTTCAAGGCCAAATATGATTTTTTTTGACATAGTTAGTAAATGTTTTTTTTTATAAAATTAATGTTTTCTACTAAAGACTTAAGATTTCATTGTGGCAAATGCATCAGATTGACGCATAATAAGGTACTTTTTTCCCTCTATTTCAATCTCTGTACCACTATACTCTCCATATAAAACCTTATCGTCTTTTTTCAGTACCATAGGTTCATCTTTTTTGCCTGGCCCTACGGCTATTACTACGCCCCTCTGGGGTTTTTTTTGTGCTGTATCAGGTATATAAAGCCCTGAGGCGGTTTTTTGCTCTTTTTGATCTGGCTGTACTAAAACCCGATCAAAAAGAGGGGTTATTACAAAATCTTTATTGGTCATAACGCTATTTATTTAAAATTTAACTTAATTACAACTTTTATTATAAGCATATTGTATGCCAAGATTTACCTAAAGTGTTACAAATACACAAGCAGGCACATTTTTGCCCTTATCGTTATCGACCAATTTATTACTATGACAAAGTTGCTGGTTGTGCACCCTAGCCAGATAGGCCATTTTTAATTTCAGCATGGCGAAAGCAACCTGTCAAGTGATCATTTACAAGCCCTATAGCCTGCATATAAGCATATATAATAGTTGGCCCCACAAATTTAAACCCACGTTTTTTTAACTGCCCACTTATATGTTGCGCCAGCAAAGTAGTAGCAGGCACCTCACTATCTCTTTGCCACTGATTAAGCAGGGGCTTATAGTCAACAAAACTCCATATATACGCATCAAACGTGCCAAAATCATTTTGTATACCCAAAAAGCAACGTGCATTGTTTACCACAGACCTTATCTTTAGCTGGTTGCGTACTATACGCCTATCCAGACACAACTCCTCAATTTTTTTTTCACTAAACTCAGCTACCTTTTCTACATCAAAACCATCAAAACAAGCCTCATAGCCACTTGCTTTATTTAAAATAGTCTGCCAACTAAGACCTGCTTGTGCACCTTCTAGGCTAAGCATAGCAAAATGCCTACTATCATCATGTACAGGCACCCCCCATACTTTATCATGATACGCTACATAAGCCTCGTTGCCCTGGAGTGCCCATGCACACCTATTATCTGGTATAAACTCGTTCATGTTTTAAGATTGTATAATGACTTATAAAAATTTTTTCAGAAAGTGACTAACATACACTACCACATTACTCCTCTAGCTACCTTCAACTTCACCCTTAGGAAACCAAGGAATGCATACACTAGTTCTGGCCTTGTACGCCCTATATGCCTTATCACCCCCCCAACGCTTATCAGCAGAAGCCTCTAGCATAGGAATACCTGTCAAAAAAACCAATAGTAAAGTAACGTACACAGGGCTTATCATCCCTATACCTACCTCTACCCAACTCGACCTAAGCACAGGAAGTGTATATAGCCATATCCCCACCCAAACTAACATCTCTCCAAAATAATTCGGATGCCTTGAATATCTCCACAAACCTGTTTCTATCCATCTACCAACAAAAGCAGGATTTTGTTTAAAAGTCCACTTCTGCATATCAGCCACCGTTTCTATAAGAAAACCCAATAAAAAAATACCTAAACCTACATACGTACCCCAGCCTACCTTATCAGTCCTTTTCAACAAAAAAAGCATAGTCGGCAAAAGAATAACCCACACAGAAACAGCCTGCAAAAACCAAAAGCCTCCAAACTTCAAAAAGCTCTCACGTATACCATCAAAGCGGGTGTCCTTACCTGCTAGACATACTCGAATAAAAAGATACCCAATTAAACGACACGCCCAGAGCACTACCATGCAAGCCATCACATACTTCTTCCAAGATCTTGGGTTAGCATTTTTTACGCCAAACAAAACCATACAAACAAAAGTTAACCCATAAACCAAGTCGGTAAGCTTGTCCGTCCTAAAAAAATAAGCTACTAAAAACAAACTCATATTTAAACCTGTCGATACAAAAAATGCCTGAAAAAGTGGCGTATGAAACAATTTTGCTACATAAGACATATTAATATTTTCTAAAATCATAACACTAAGGTATATGAAATTTACCTTATAGACAGATTAAGTCTAAAAAATCTTCAAAATTGTTAAACATATGCCCCATTTGCTCGGCCAATATACCTCAAGTTTGACTTTTTCCTTCCTAACTGTACATCCACATGCTAATTTTTCAAGGTAACAAATGGTATTTTAGAAAAGAAATTAAAAAATTTAGTCGATTTTTCCCCACAACTATTATCCTCAGGCCCAAACAAGTAGGTAAAACCACCTTAACTAAAAAAACTATACACCTTCTTAACAAAGAATGCATACACCTGGATCTAGAAAAATCTGCCCTCCTAAAAATTCTTACCCCCCCCTGAAGCATACTTCAACCGTAACCAAGACAAATTGCCTAATCATAGAAGAAGTACAAAGACTCCCCGGCATGTTCCCCGGATTACGACTTATAATACAAGAGAACAAGAAGCCCCTTCTTACTCAAAAAAGCTCAGAATCACTAGCCCGAATAGTAGTCTATACAGCGCTCCCCCCCTTTCAACTTTAAGAAATAAACCCCACTCAGAAGCCCACAAACCTTTAGAAAAAAGGAGGCTTTCCTGAACCCTTCCTTTTAAAAAAATCGAAAATACTAAATATTACATTAAAGACACAGGCATACTGCATCACACCCTTCATATACACACTATTAACAGTTGTGGACACACACCTCCTTGGACACCTCATGGAAAAGCCTAGTGATTGAACAAATATGCAATTTAGACATAGATGCAGTACCGTACTTTTACAGGACGCGCTCGGAGAAGAGTGTGATCTTGTATTAGTACAAGACAATACCCCCATAGCCTGTATAGAAGCAAAAATTGGTGAACCGCCAAGCCTAACAAAAAGTCTCATAAATAGAATACACGATTTAAACATAGACAAAAAATACATAATAGCCCCCTCGTGCACCCCGATCCACTAAAAAACAATACCATAGTCTGTAACTTTCAATGGCTTGTACAAGAATTTGTAACCCACCTTCGCCAAGCCATTTAGATTTAGACAAAGAATCTGCCGATTCACCCAAAAACGCTCTCTTAACCCACATCACACTGTAGGTTAGATGTGAGTAAAAAAATCTGACAGATCCCTTCATTGATATTTTCTAAAAAACATCAAAACTATTTTTCTACCTCTTTTTTCACCTTACAAAATAATCTCATAAAAAAAAAATTGTATTTGACTAATCTCTTCACTTCTGTAGAAAAATCCTTATTTAAAATCTAAAAAAAAGTGAAAAACTTCTTACTAACCCCCAAGACAAAAAAGCAACCCAAAACGAATTTATTTTTTCA
>JBCCHA010000024.1:0-9516 GCA_039028995.1 Bacteroidota bacterium
CTAAGTGTTTCTGAAGGCGTACAAGCCAACTACCAAGACATTGCCAATTATGCTGTCTTCTGCCTCATCAAATTAAACTTATAGCTTTTCATACACACGCTTATTCAATTTTTTTTTCGTACATCATCACTACGCAAAACTTTGTATACTTGGGCTAGTTAAGATAACTTCCAACAGGGAAAAAAACATTATATCAATGAAAAAAATATCACGCATTACCATTTTTTTAAGTAGCCTAGTAACCTTCCTAAGCATCTTTGCCTATTATATAAACCCTAAATTCGCCTGGTACGAAAAAGTGCTAGTCAACTTTTTAGATCATGAAATGGGAAAATTACAAATATTTAACCTAGGCCACATCTTTAGCTTTAAAAATCAATTTTTATCAGATGAAAAAATAATCAAAGCCTTTTTTACCAACCCAAAAATCATTTTCAACCTATTTCTTTACACACCTACACTCCTACTCATAAGCAACACCATACTACTTATGAGCAGTATCATAAATAGCCGCTCACTTGCCCTGCTAAGCAGCACTAGCATGACTGCGCTAGTATTTTTCTCTACCCAAGCCCTGAACTTTTTTATCAAAAATGAATGCTACCCAATGCATATCTCCCTCCCTTCACTATTAGCCGGTAGCATACCATGCATTAGCTTATTAAGTGCACTACTTGCCCCAAAAAAACACAAACCACGTTAGAGTGTGTAAAATAAACCCATTTCACCCACCTATATTTATCTCGTTTTAGATGAAAAATATAAGATGAAAAGTACCAAATCTACCATACAAAAAGGCAAGCAAGCAGAAACAATCGCCATACAATATTTTAACCATCAAGGCTTTGTAAAGCAAGCCCAAAACTACCGTTTTCAAAAAGCAGAAATAGACCTCATTGTCCAAAAAAAAGACCTACTCCTTTTTATAGAAATCAAATCAAGAAACACCACCAAATTTGGCTATGCAGAAACTTTTTGTAAACCCAAACAACAAGGCCTATACCAAATAGCAGCCAGTCAATACATACAAAATACAGCATGGCAAGGCCAAGTTAGATTTGATATCATTGCCATTCACCACCACAACAAAAAAATAGACCTTGCCCACTTTCAAGACGCCTTTTATTAAGCCTAAAAGCCCATTTGTATACCCCAACTCAAAATTTTATCTTAGCACACACCTTTTATCACCCTAAAAAATAACTCAATTATGCACTACGAAAACCTAAACAAGCTTAAAGAAGAAATAAACGCCTTAAAAATACACCTTTGAGTACGATAAAATACTCACCCATATCACACAAGAAGAAAAACAAACCCTATCTGCCAACTTTTGGCAATCCCCTACACACGCACAAAAAATACTTCAAAGCATTAAAACCAAAAAAAAGACCCTCCAAAAAATCACCCATTTGCAAAGCCTTTACCAAGACCTAGAAGTGCTTTATGAGTTGTATCAACAAGGAGAAGCCCCCGAGCTAGAACTAGCGCTCACTTATAAAAAAGCTAAAAAAGCACTAGATGAAATTGCTTTAGAAGAATTTTTCCAAGCCCCAGAAGACCAATGTAACGCCCTCATAGAGATCCATCCTGGGGCAGGCGGTGTAGAGAGTCAAGATTGGGGCCAAATGCTACTACGCATGTATACCCTCTGGGCCACAAAAAAAAACTACACCTACAAGCAAGTCTACTATCAGCCAGGCGAAACAGCAGGCATTAAATCCGCTACTTTAGAAATCATAGGCCCATATGCATACGGATACCTTAAATCAGAAACAGGCGTACACAGACTTATCCGCAAATCACCCTTTGATGCCAACCATCGCAGACATACCTCTTTTGCAGCCGTATATACCTATCCTGCCCTAAAAAACGAAATAAAAATACAGATAAATCCTAGTGACATACAGTGGGAAACCTTCCGTGCAGGAGGAGCTGGAGGTCAACATGTAAATAAAGTAGAAACAGCCGTGCGTGCAAAACATATACCCTCAGGCATTACAGTAGCTTGCCAACAAGAGCGCTCTCAAGTGCAAAACAAAGAAAAAGCCCTTAAAATGCTTTCTTATCGCCTCTACCAACGTGCCTTAATCCAACAAAAAAACGAAAAGGCACAAGTACAAGCCAGTCAGAAAAAAATAGACTTTGGTGCACAAATACGCAACTATATATTACATCCATACAAGCTTGCAAAAGACGTACGCACTAAATATGAAACCCCCCAAGTGCAAGATGTATTAGATGGCCACATAGATGAATTTATAAAAGCATACCTTCAATTTGCTACATAGCTTTACAAAAAAATATTTTTTATAAAAAAAACAAGAACCTACAATCACAAACGCCCACATACCCTAGCCTTGCTACAAAAAAAATAAACCCCACAAGATTGAATCTCTATTTGCTTCGCAAGAAAACAAATAAAATTACCCCACCAAAATCTACGCTATATACCACCCATCACCCCTTGCTACACCCAATCTTTTACACCCATTTTTCAGCCTTAGCATACCCCCAAGACCGTTTTTTGTAACCAAAATACCCTTTCAATCCCAACAAATCATCTTACACATACCCCATAGCCCAGTAATTTATTTTTGAAAACCCCACCTATCAAGCTATATTAGCTTTCAATACCCATACATTTTTATATAAGAAAACACCTATTATTATGATCACTGAAATCACCGCTATACTTAAACACATCACCTCCTTTTTTCAATACCAAGACCCCCTATTCTCCATGTATCTATGGCAATATCTAGCCATATTTATCATATTCTTCGGCGGAAAATTAATTTTTTCAATCCTGCTTCGCATATTCCTACACAGACTCATCAAGCAAGAAGAATACATTTTTTTCGTAAAAAGAATCCAAAACATACACGCTTACACACTTGCACTCATCCTACTGACCAAGTCCATTCCCTACCTAGAGCTCTCAAGTAACAATGCACTCATATCCAATATCATACTCGCACTTAACTTCACATGCTCCATCCTTCTGGTCTTCTTCGCATATAGAATTGTAGACATCGCCTTTCTATACTTCCGCAACAGCCTACCAGAAGACAGCAAACGCAACTTATACTTTTTACCCTTTTTTAAAACCCTCACCAAAATCACCATCACCATAGTCAGCCTAGTAACACTCCCAAGCTACTTTATAGTCTATGACGTAAGTAACATACTTGGCAAGCTATCTATCAACATCACCGTAGTCACCACAGCCATCGCCTTTTCTCTAAGAGACACCATACACAACTTCATTGGCGGAGGCACAGTAATTATAGACAAAATGTTTAAAGAAGGCGATCGCATTAGCATCAATGATGTAGAAGGCGTTGTAAAGCGACTAGATCTGCGTACTACTGAAGTTGAAACGGACAATAAGTCTATTGTAAGCATTCCGAATGCAACCTTTACTAATAAGCAACTTGTCAACTATGGCCACGTGACAAGAGAAAGCTTTACTATGCAATTTTTTATTGACGATTTAAACACCTCCAGTTTAGACAATCTTTTAAAAGGGTTTTATCAGATTGTAGAAGCCCATCCAGAGGCAATAGCCAAAAAATGCAATGTACAGCTAGAGCTTATTGCCGGCAATGAATTTACTTTAAACTTTGACCTAGGCTTTCAGCCCATATCTGAAAGACAAAATATACTTTACAGCTGTGATATAGTCACCAAACTCAAAAAAATAGCCTCGAGTATGAAGATCAAAATCCAATCCTAATTGACATACCCCCCTTTGGCATATTAATTGTACGAATACCTATGCACCCTAAATTTTTTTAGCTATAATAACTCTCATATCAGCACTATTAATTCATGAATTTCAACATCACAGACTACATCAACTTATATCTAGCCAGCAGCCACTCTGAACCTGAGCAATTAGACCTCCCCGATACCCAAGAAGAAGGGGAAATAATACAAATTCAAAAAGAAGAGACCAGACTCCCCCTTTTGCTACTTAGCGATACCGTCCTTTTCCCGGAAGTATTTGCCCATTTTGCCTTACAAGATCAAGCCACCATCAAATCTATAAAAAAACTATATCAAAAAGGCGGAAAAGTAGGCGTTATAGCACCCAAAAAGCAAGGTAAAACCAACATGGAAGACCTATACCCCATAGGCACACAAGCACAAATACAAAAAATCATGACCCTACCAGAAGGCCAAACAGTCATTATACTACAAGGGGAATGCCGTTTTAAAGTCAATGAAATCACCAAAGTAAAAAATCAACTTATAGGTAAAGTAGAGCTGCTTCAAGATGACCCCATTGACATGAGCAAGCCTAAAAATCAAGCCCTTATACAATCTCTCAAAGAAACCACCTTAAAAATATTTTCCTTAATAGCTGAGGGAACTTCAGACATACAAATGATAATAGAAAATATAAAAAACCCCATATTCCTTACCTATTACGTCGCCTCATACACCCTTGAGTTTCGTCATAAACAAAAACTACTAGTTAGCCGAAAAAGTGTAAAAAGAGCCAGTTTGCTACTCAGCTACCTAATGAAGAATCTTGAATTTACCAAACTCAAAAAAAAGATACAGCATCAAGCCCATACAGATATAGATAAGCAGCAAAGGGAGATTTATATCAGGCAGCAAATTAAAGCCTTACAACAGGAACTGGGTGAAGTAGCTGACATAGAGGATGAGTTAGAAGAGCTCGAGGCTAAAGGCAAGAAACAGAAATGGGCTTTAGAGATAAAAAAACATTTTGAAAAAACCATACAAAGAGCATATAAAACACACTCTCAAAGCCCAGAATACGGCACTATACTTAACTATGCCCACATACTCACCGACATGCCATGGAATATTCATAGCAAAGACAATCATAATTTACAACGGGCAGAAAAAATACTTAACGAACAGCACTATGGCATGGAAAAAGTCAAAGAGCGCATACTAGAATTTCTAGCCATACACATAATGGCTCAAAAAAGAAAAGGTCCCATTTTATGCCTAGTAGGCCCACCAGGTGTAGGCAAAACCTCCCTATGCCAATCTATAGCCAAAGCCCTTGGCAGAAAATACCTACGCATTTCATTAGGAGGCGTACATGATGAATCAGAGCTACGAGGCCACAGAAAAACCTATGTAGGCGCCATGTTAGGCAAAGTACTTAATCTGATAAAAGACGCAGGCACTTCCAATCCAGTTTTTGTTTTGGATGAAATAGACAAACTAGACAGCAAGCGAGGCGATCCTGCTTCAGCACTCTTAGAAATACTTGACCCCAACCAAAACCAAGCTTTTGTAGACAACTTTCTAGAAGTCCCTTTTGACCTCTCACAAGTCTTATTCATCGCCACAGCCAATGATCGGTACCAAATTCCATGGGCATTAGATGACAGAATGGAATTTATCAAAACTAATGGGTATGCCATAGAAGAAAAAGTACAAATAGCCCAAAAATACCTTATCCCTGAACAACGCAAAATACATGGCCTAAAAGCTAATCAACTCAGCATTACAGACCAGGCCCTAGTACAACTTATACAAAACTACACCAGCGAGTCAGGCGTGAGGGAGCTCACTAGGCAAATCGCTACTATCAATAGAAAGACTGCTAAAAAAATAGTCACCAAAGCCACTTACTCACCCAAAATACTACCCAAAGACCTCAACCCCCTCTTAGGCCCAGAAAAATACGACCTAGGGCTATACGAGCATGCAAATATGCCTGGTGTAGCCACAGGCCTTGCTTGGACATCAGTAGGCGGTGAAATACTATTTATAGAAGCTGTCCTCACCAAAGGTGAAGGCAAGCTTACCATATCTGGACAGCTAGGAGAAGTGATGGAAGAGTCAGCTACAGCAGCCTATACCTATCTTAAGTCACAAGCTAAAAAACTCAAAATAGACTACCGTATATTTCAAACATACGACCTACACATCCATATCCCAGACGGAGCTACCCCTAAAGACGGCCCCTCCGCAGGCATTACAATCTACACTACACTCGCCTCACTCTACACCCAAAAAAAGCTCAAACCTAAAACAGCCATGACAGGAGAAATTACATTAAGAGGCAATGTACTGCCTGTAGGAGGCATCAAAGAAAAAATACTCGCTGCCAAAAGAGCAGGTATTCAACAAATCATCCTCAGCAAAAAAAACCAAAAAGATGTCACAGAAATTAAGCCAGAATACGTTAAAGCCCTTAACTTACACTATGTAAACCATGTAGACCAACTATTGCCCATAGCTTTAGAAAAAGCAAAAGTAGCCCATCCACAAAAATGGGATTTAACCCAGCAACCTAATAAAAAGTACCCCTTATGAATAAGTCACAAACTACAATGACGCCTTCACAAATCGTACAGGAACTAGACCGATACATCATTGGTCAGAAAGAAGCCAAAAAAAGCCTAGCCATTGCCCTGAGAGGCAGGTGGCGGAGGATGCAGTCTCATGCAGGTATACGTGACGAAATTGTACCTAGCAATATTATGATCATAGGCCCTACAGGATCTGGAAAAACAGAATGTGCACGCAGGCTAGCCAAAATCAATGAAGCCCCCTTTATCAAAACAGAAGCTACTAAATACACTGAGCGAGGCTATGTGGGTGGGGAGGTAGAAGGCATGGTCCGTGCACTTGTAGACAAATCTTACACCATGGTCAAAAAAGCTAAAACAGACCTATTTAAAGCCCAGGCTACCCAAAAAGCAGAAGACATTATCTTAGATATACTCATTCCCCCTGTCAACAACGCGCATACAGAAGAGGCAAAAGATCATAAAGAGGCGAAAAAGCTGAATGCAGACACGCGATTGAGATTCCGCGATCAAATCAGAAAAGGCCTGGTAGACGATAGGGAAATAGAAATCGAAGTAGTCCAAACGCCCCCTTCAGGCATTGGGTTTATGGGGCATGGCATGATAGATGAGTCTACAATGAGCAATCTGCAAAACATGATGCAAAAGATGTTGCTTCCTGCCCATACTAAAAAAAGAAAAGTGACTATTGCACAGGCTAAGGAGATACTTATTGAACAGGAAAAAAACAAGCTCATTGATGTGGAAGCACTTAAGGAAGAAGCCTTGAAAAAAGCCGAATTAGAAGGCATTATATTTATTGATGAAATAGACAAAATAGCCTTGCATAATGGCAATTCAGAAAGCTCGCGGGTGAGCCAAGAAGGTGTACAGCGAGATCTTTTACCTCTAGTAGAAGGCGCTACAGTCAATACTAAATACGGCACTATTAAAACCGATCACATCCTCTTTATTGCAGCAGGGGCCTTTCATCAAAACAAACCTGCAGACCTTATGCCAGAGCTACAAGGTAGATTTCCCATACGCGTATACCTAAACTCACTCACTCAGCAAGATTTCTTTCGTATCTTAAAACAGCCTCAAAACTCCCTTATTAAACAATACAAAGCACTTTTTCAAGCAGAGGGCGTAACGCTTCATTTTCAGGAAGAAGCCATTCAAGAGATAGCTCATCAGGCTTCTACCATCAACCAAAACATAGAAAACATAGGTGCACGCAGGCTGCATACTGTAATGAGCCATTTGCTGCAAGACTTTCTTTTTGACATGCCTGACCGCATTCAATCAGGGCAAACTATTGAGGTGACTAAAGCGCTTGTGCTCAAGCAACTTGCCAAGCTTGCACAGGACAAAAATACCAGTCAGTATATTTTATAACCCCCCTTTTTTCCCTTTTTGACTTACATAGAATGTAGCGTTTTTTACATGAATTTCAGCAGGTTGACTACAAGCTAAACCCGCAAGCCTACAAGTAGCTTTTTCTATTAAGTCTGCCTGTAGGCTTTTGCACTTTACTTGAGGCAGCACCAACTTACTTTTGCCAGACAGCCTAAGGCGTAAGTAACCTACATCAAGCCGCCCTTTGCCAAAATCCAAACTTGCCTTTCCATCCATTGCTATATCCCAGCCATCTACAGCCACATCACTGCCCTTTTGTATAGCTAGCATAGCCTTTTCTCTAGCTACTATTTTTTGCAAATGAATGAAAGGCATTTTTACCACCAAAGTAGGCACGCCCTCCCCCTGTCGCCTATAGCTAGATTTCCATACCGAGAAAGTAAAAAAAGAAGCCTCACGCTTCCCTTCTTTAGCAGGCGAAAATGACACCTTTAGCCCTGCGGGCAGTACCTGCGCTATTTTAAGCTGACTTTTCAGCATGTTCAATGCCTTTTTCTGCCCATATACCTCTATCACCCCTTTCCCCTGAGCAGGTAAAGGCACCATGATCACCTTACAACCCCCACAAACTACTATACTTTTGGGTATCTGATTGAGTGGTACACTGTACAGTAGTAGGTCTTTTGCTAGGCAGCTATTCCACAAAAACATATAAAATACAGCTTTGCATACAATTTTTTTCATGATTTTTAGATATATGAAAGGTTAAATCTATCGCACAATTTGAGCTTTACCTCTTTGTCAAACTGCATGGCTTTATTGCTCTTCCCACTTGAAAAAAGGTAATTACGCTTGTCTGATAGCGGAGTAAATATAGCTGTTTTGTTTACTATCACAAATCCTTATATCACTAGCATTGCCTATAGAAGGCAATGCTAGTGATATGACAAAAATGCATATTTTCCCACCTCTAACTGCCATACTGTTAGTCTACAAACCTCCCTCCATGCCTTTTTCTCTTTGCTTCAGCTTTCCACCCCGCGCACTAGTCCATATTACCGCTCATCTCAAACATATATTTAACCCCTAACTCTAAAGACATTATATTAGGTTATTATCTAACTTTTCAACTTGTGTTTCAATCATGTTTATTGTTTCAGATAAACCCCAAATAATATATTACCTCAGTCTATTTCTGCTTAGGCATTATCCCAGCCAGCTTTGCAGCACAAGACCCTAATTCTCAACCTACCCAATACCATATTGCCACCCCCCTGGTCTTGCTTACCGGCGTAACCGAATATAAAGAAGACTCAAATAGGAAAGACTTACCTGAAGTAAAAGACGATATGAAGGCTTTCCATGAGCTACTTATTACACAATAAGGCTATGAAACCCATCAGCCTGCTTGGATGAAAACCATCGGGTAAAAGAAAGGATCACTTTATCTAAATATGATTTAGAGAAATTTATTCAAGAGAAAAAGACTGCTTAGCCCACAACGTAGATAAATTTGATGTCCTTATTTTTGTTTTTTCAGGACATGGATTCGGAAATGAAAGAGGCAGTGAGACCATCTGTGCCAGCATACCTTAAATGGGCATACAGCTAGCGTAATGTGCCTAGCCTATGCATTGACGGGTAGGCGAAGTTGGCTTCTGGCCGTGGGCATGAAGCTAATGCCATTAAGCTATGGGGTAGTAAGTACGGGGTGCACACGCTAGTTGGGTAGCTATCTTGCTTTTTAAATCGCTTGCCTTTCACCATAGCGTGTGTATCTTACTAAAAAAGCAATCCACTATATTGATTCAGTAAATCCATCAAAACCTCCAATACCCCATGCCAAAAGACCAAGTCATAGACTTATATA